>DATKBQ010000664.1:0-2518 GCA_035546375.1 Planctomycetota bacterium
CCGCCGCCGACGGCCTGGATCACTTCCTGGTGGTCGAGGCGGGCGAGCCGGTCGGCGCCGGCGACGAGACGACGCTGACGCTCGTCCTGCACCAGAACGCCGGCGCCCTGCGCACGATCGGCCGCTTCCGGCTGGCCGCGACGACGGACCCGCTTCCGGTGGCGGCCGAGCCGGGGCCCTCACCCGGCAAGGAGCTGGTGGACTCCGCGGCCAGGGACCGCGCGAGCCGCACCCGGGAGGAGCAGGAGGCCCTCACCCGGTTCTTCCGGCGCGTGGCGCCCGAGCTGGCGCCGGCGCGGGCCGCCCTGCGGGCGGCGGAGCTGCGGAAGGCGGACCTCGTGGGGGAAATGCCGCAGTCGCTCGTCACCCGGCGGCAGGAGCCGGAGCCGGTGCGCGTGCTGGCGCGGGGGAACTGGCTCGACGAGACGGGCGAGATCGTGGAGCCCGCGGCGCCCCATTTCCTTCCGCGGCTCGAGACGGACGGCCGGCGCGCCACCCGGCTCGACCTCGCGCGCTGGCTCACCTCGCCCGACAACCCGCTCACCGCGCGCGTCTTCGTGAACCGGCAGTGGAAGCTCTTCTTCGGCGAGGGGCTGTCGAGCACGCTCGAGGACCTCGGCTCGCAGGGCGAGTGGCCCACGCACCCCGAGCTGCTCGACTGGCTGGCCGTCGAGTTCGCCGAGGGCGGCTGGGACGTCAAACGGCTCGTGCGCACGCTGGTGACCTCGGCCACCTACCGGCAGACTGCGCAGGCTTCGGCCGAGCTCGCCGGGCGCGATCCGTACAACCGGCTCTACGCGCGCCAGTCGCGGCGTCGGCTCGAGGCCGAGATGGTGCGCGACAACGCCCTCGCCATCAGCGGCCTGCTCTCCACGACCGTGGGCGGCACCCCCGTCCACCCGTACCAGCCGAAGGGCTACTGGGCGCACCTGAACTTCCCGCCGCGCGAATGGGACGACTCGGCGGGCGAGGACCAGTACCGCCGCGCCGTCTACACCTGGTGGCAGCGCACGTTCCCGCACCCGAGCCTGCTCGCCTTCGACGCGCCGCCGCGCGAGGAGTGCGTCGGCGAGCGCACGCGCTCGAACGTGCCGCAGCAGGCGCTGGCCCTGCTCAACGACCCGACCTACGTGGAGGCCGCGCGCGTGTTCGCGCAGCGGATCGTCCGCGAAGGGGGCGCGCGCTTCGAGGACCGGCTGCGCTGGGCCTACGAGCGCGCGCTCGGGCGCGCGCCCGGCGAGGACGAGGCGCGCATCCTGCGCGAGCTGCTCGGCAGGCACGCGCGGGAGTACCGGGCGGACCCCGCCGCGGCGCACCGCCTGGTGCGCGTCGGCTTCTCCGCTCCGCCCGCGGACGCCGAGAAGGTCGAAGTGGCGGCCTGGACATCGGTGGCCCGGGCGATCCTGAACCTGCCCGAGCTGATCACGCGGCCCTAGGAAGGTGACGATGGAGATCCTGACCGACGACCTCCACGCGATGCGGCGCCGCTTCACGCGCCGGGCCTTCCTCGGCCGCGCCGGCGCCGGCCTCGGCGCCGTGGCCCTGGCCGACCTGTTCCACCCGAAGCGGCTCTGGGCCGAGCGCGTCCGGCCTCGCGCCCGGCGCGTCATCCACCTCTACCAGGCCGGCGGCCCCTCCCACCTGGAGCTGTTCGACCACAAGCCGCGCCTCGCGCGGATGCACGGCCAGGACATGCCCGAGTCGCTGACGAAGGGGCAGCCGATCGCGCAGCTCCAGGGACAGCAGCTCCGTTGCTTCGGGCCGCAGCACGCCTTCCGGCGCTGGGGCGCCTCGGGACAGGAGATCTCGGACCTGCTGCCGCACGTCGGAGGGGTCGCGGACGAGATCTGCATCGTGCGCTCGATGCAGACCGAGCAGATCAACCACGACCCCGCGCATACGTTCATGAACACAGGCACCCAGATCTCGGGCCGGCCCTCCGCCGGCTCCTGGATCTGGTACGGCATCGGCGCCGAGGCCGATGACCTGCCCGGCTTCGTGGTCCTGACCTCGCAGGGCCGCGGGGGACAGATGCAGCCGATCGCCGCGCGCCAGTGGCACAGCGGCTTCCTGCCGAGCCGGTTCCAGGGCGTGCACTTCCGGTCGGAGGGCGACGCCGTCCTCTACCTGCGCGACCCGGACGGGACAAGCCGGGCCCGGCAGCGGGACGTGATCGACGCGGTGGCGTCGCTCACGAAGGCGCAGCCCGACTGGGTGGACGATCCCGAGGTCTCGGCGCGCCTGACCCAGTACGAGATGGCCTTCCGGATGCAGACGAGCCTCCCGGCCCTCGTGGACTTCTCCGACGAGCCGCGGCACGTGCTCGAGGCGTACGGGGTCGAGGGCATGGACGGCTCCTTCGCCGCGAACTGCCTGCTCGCCCGGCGGCTGGCCGAGCGCGGCGTGCGCTTCGTCCAGCTCTACCACCGCGACTGGGACAACCACAGCCGAATCAAGGCCGACATCGCCGTCAAGGCCCGCGAGGTGGACCGGGCCTCCGCCGCCCTGCTGAAGGACC
>DATKBQ010000665.1:0-3311 GCA_035546375.1 Planctomycetota bacterium
GGCGCGCCGTGCGCTCCAGCGCGCCGTGGCGCTCGAGCGCGCGCACGAGCAGCGCGCGCACGGCTTGCGCGTCGAGGTCGAGCTGCGCGCGCCTGCGCCGGCCGCGCTCGATGATCTCGGGGTTCTCCTCGCAAGCCAGTCCCCAGCTCTCGAGGAACGTCTCCAAGGCCGCGGCGTCGGGCAGGACGGGCGCCAGCTCGCGCGGGGTGGAGGCGTACGCATCCCACAGGGCGTGCAGCCGGTCGAGGTGCAGCGTGTAGCCGTCGCGCAGCTGGACCGAGCCGCGCAGGTAGCACTGCGCGAGCGCGGTGCGCAGCCCCCGGTAGCGCCGCGCGGGCGCGAACAGCCGGCCGACGTGGTCGTACAGCTCGTCGTGGAGGTAGGCCGGGATCGGCGCGACCCAGCGCCGCCGATCGGGCGTCAGGTCGTGGACGATGCCCAAGACGTCCACGTCGGGCATCTCCATCTCCTCGGCCGAAGCCCAGGCGTCGTAGAGCGTCAGGCCGGGGTAGACGTTGCCCTCGCGGTCGGTGTACGCGTGGCCGAAGGCGGCGAGCGCGGCCTGCTCCTCGCCGCGGTCGAGGATCGACTCCACGAGGGTCTCGGCGAAGTCGGCGAGCGGCGGGAGCCCGGCGAGCGCGTTCTCGAAGGTGTGCTCGCTGGTGAGGATGGGCTTCGTGCGCCGGAGCTCGCGCGCTCCCCAGTCGTAGCGCCACGCGTTGTCGCCGGGCGGAACAGGATGGCGCGCGAGCATGGAGTTGCGCCGCGCGCGAGCTCGAGGATCGGAGTCGCCCAGCCAGCGGCGCGGGATCGGCTGCGCGGGTGCGTGGACGGCGGGCTCGTAGACCGCGGCTCGGGTGTCGACGGGAACCAGCACGAGGTCGCGAGGCTCGAGGGAGCGCGCGTAGCCCACCAGCTTGGATTGGAAGGTGTCGACGACCGACAGCTCGGCCTCGAGCCAGGCCGCGACGTCGTCTTGCTCCGAGGGGAGAAGGTAGCTCCAGGCTCGCCGCAGCGCCGCGTCGTCGGGAGGGGCGGGCGGGAGCGGGAGGGAGGTGACCGGGGACTGGGCGGAAGCCGCGGCAGCGAAGGCGCAAAGGAGGAGGGTGGCGAGCGTGGGGTGGGGTGCGAGGGCGGTCACGATCGCATGATACGGGCGATCCGTAGGGCAGCGCTCCGCGCGATCTGTCGAGCGTGCCCGAATGGGCGCGGCCGTCGCCTTGCGCCGCTCCGGGCTGAGTTCGCGACACCGCGAGACTCCGCGCCGCGGATCGGCTGCAGGCGGCCGGTCCTCGCGCGGAGTGTCGCGGCCGTCCTCGCGGCGAAGGCAACCGAAGGGCGCGCACCCATGCCGCGAGGTGTGGCGAGGACAGCCCGGCGCTCCCGGGGGGCGCGCCGGGCCGGGCCGGGTGGACGCTCCTTCCCGCGCGGGTCACCGGACACGGACCCCGTTTCGGGGGGTGGCCGGGCGCTTTGGGCCCGGCTCGAGAGCCGCGGAAGGACATCCCAGTCCGTCGGCGATCCCGGAAGGCGCGTCGCACCTCGAACCAAGGAAACCTATCACGCACGGCGCGGTGCGGCGGCGGGCCGGATTCCGCGCGCGGCGAGCCGCATCGAGCGCCTTGCGAGCCGGGCTCAGGGGCCTTCCGCCGCCCGTGAGGATCCGCGCCTCCTGCGCCGCCGGCGCCGGCGCCGCGGCGCGGCTCCGGGCTCGGCGCCGAATGGCTCCGCCGCGCCGTCCGAGCTCGGGCGGCGGTCCTCCTCGAGCGCGCGGCGGTGGCGCGCGACCCAGGCCTCGTAGACGTCCCAGCCCTGGCCCCAGGCCATCGACCGCAGGCGGAAGAGGTCGAGCGCCTCGGGGAAGTCCTCGCTGCGCACGAAGATCTGCGGCCGGAAGCGCTTGCTCGAGGGCTGCGTGAAGCGCCGCTGCTGGACGATGATCCGGCGCGCGCGGCCCGCGTCGCGGCGCGAGAGGCGCGAGGCCAGGGCGTAGGGCTCGATCAGCTCCCCGCCGACCACCGCCAGGTCGGGGGCGGGGCCCGGCAGCGTACGGCTCTGCGGCGAGGCCTCGCGCTCGATGATGCGCAGGAAGAGCACCGCCACGCACACCGCCGTCGTCGGCAGGTTCCCGGCGTGGACGTCGGCGTCCAGGGCCTCGAGCAGCCTCCAGTAGCTGTCGGCGCGGTCGTGGGCCGCCGGGTCGGGGTCGTCGCGGGGCCCGAGGAAGTGGTCGACGGCCGGCAGCACGACCGGCAGGGCGCCGCAGGCGCGCAGCATCCGGAACGCGCCCAGGGCGGTGCCCGAGCGCAGGAGCCGGAGCACCTCCTCGAGCACCCTCGGCCGCGCCGAGCGCCCGAGCTCGCTCGCATGGGCGCACATCGCCTCCCAGGTGCGGTCCTCGATCCGGAAGCCCAGGCGCGTCGCGAACTTGACCGCGCGCAGGATGCGCACCGGGTCCTCGGCCATGCGCACGAAGGGGTCGCCGATCGTGCGCAGGAGCCCCGCCTCGAGGTCGGTCAGCCCGCCGACGTAGTCGAGGATGCGCTCGGCCCCGGGGTCGAGGAAGAGCGCGTTGATCGTGAAGTCGCGCCGGCACGCGTCCTCCTCCGCGGTGCCGAACTCGTTGTCCTCCACGATCAACAGGTCGCCCTCCTCCTCGCGCGGCAGGGGCTGGGCGCGGAACGTGGAGGTCTCGATCACGTGGCTGCCGTAGGCGACGTGCACGAGCTTGAAGCGCCGCCCGATGATCCGGCCGTTGTGGAACAGCCGCTTGATCTGCCGCGGGTGGGCCGACGTGGCGACGTCGAAGTCCTTGGGCGCGCGGCCGAGCAGGAGGTCGCGCACGCATCCGCCGACGAGGTAGGCCTCGTAGCCCTGGCGCTGCAGGCGCGAGATCACGCGCAGCGCATCCTGGTCGAGCACGCTGCGCGGCACGTTCTCGGCCGGACGGCTCACGGGCAGCGCTCCCGCCGGGGCTCGCCCCTCTCCCGTCTTTTGCGTCAGGTGCTGCTCCAAGCGCGGATCAAGTCGTCTCCTGTCACGTAGCTCGCTCGCATCCCATATAAACCCGCCGCCCCGCCGCGGAGCAACCCTCCTCCGTGCCCACGTGGGTGCCGAGCACCCGGGCTTGCCCGCGCGGCTGGCCGCGGAGTACGCTGGTCGGGAGAGGGCAGTAGCTCCAACGGTTAGAGCGACTGATTCCAAATCAGTAGGATCGGGGTTCGAATCCCTGCTGCCCTGCCCGGAGCGGAAGAAAGCGCGGATGAGGCCGGACGAGGCAGGCAAGAAGGCGAGCCGGGCGGGCGGCGACG
>DATKBQ010000666.1:0-6437 GCA_035546375.1 Planctomycetota bacterium
CGCCAGAACGGCCCGCCCATGTGGATCGGGTAGGAGTCGCTGGTCGCCTCGCGCACCACGAGCACGCCCTTGCGCACCTCGGGGTCGGCGGTGTCGATCTGGTAGCGGATCAGCTCATCGCCGGCGTAGGCCAGCGTCCACACCGATCCGGTCTTGGTGACCGAGGTGGCGCCCGGGAGGAACTCGCCGGCCAGCGTGAGGCGCTCGGTCGGGGCTTGGCCGCGGGCGGCGGCAGGTAGGAGGACGGGGAGGAAGAACGCGAGGGCGAGAAGGGTACGACGCGACATCCGGTGGCGTGGGGCGAGCGGTGCCTGGGGGGGTGCCGGAGACTGAGGGCCAGGAGCTCGACTTCCAATGCGCGCTCCGGGTTTCCACCGGCGGCTCCCCGTGGATTCCCGGGGGCGAGAGCGCGCAGCCTCTGCGGTGCCGCTCCGGTGAAGGTGCGGTCATGCGCGAGCGCCGGCGCGGACTCCCCAGGCCCGCTCCGCTATCATGCGCGCGTCCCGGCGGCGGGACGGATCCGACGATGAGTGCAGCCCAGCCCTCACCGCAGAGCGCCCCGCGCGCGATCGTCGGCGTCGATGGCGAGGGGCACGCCGACCCGGCGATCCGCGCAGCGTTCAAGATCGCCCGCCGGCTGGGCCTCGAGGTCGAGCTGGTGCACGCCGCGGAGGTGCCCCTTCTCTTCTGGCAGCACGTGGACGAGGCCGACGTCGCGGCCGCGCGCAAGGCGACGCTCGAGCGGCTCTCGGCCAGCCTCGCCGGCGAGGGGCTGGCCGAGCCCGGCCTGGAGCAGCGGCTGGTCGTGGTGCCCGGCCCGCCGGCGCGCGCGCTGCTCGAGCGAGCGCGCGAGCTGGACGCGCGGCTGATCGTGCTCGGCCGCCACATGGGCCACGGGATCCTCGACTTCGGCGACACCGTGCGCGCCGTGCTCGCGCGGGCCGACTGCCCGGTGTGGGTCCAGGCCGGCGAGCCCGTGGAGCCCAAGCGCATCCTGGTGCCGATCGACCTCTCCGAGGAGAGCCTCCAGGCCCTGGCGCTGGCGCGCGACTGGGCCAAGGCGCTCGGGGCGTCGATTTCGGTCTTGCACTGCTTCGTGCGCCCCGAGCTGGGGTTCGTGCTCGGCTACCCGATCCCGTTCCCGACCACGGTGGTCGACTCCGCGCGCGATACGGCGGAGGAGGAGTTCAAGAACGCCCTGGCCGGCTTCGACTGGCGCGGGGTCGAGCACCGGGAGAGCTTCGTCGAGGCCGACCCGGGGACCGAGATCCTCGAGCGCCAGGCGGAGGCGGACCTGATCGTGATGGGGACGCACGGGCGCACGGGCTTGTCGGGAGCAATCCTGGGCAGCGTCGCGGTGAGCGTGCTGCGCGAGGCGCGCGTGCCGGTGCTGGCGATCCGCTCGGCCACGCGCGCGTGGTTGACGTAGACGCCGCTCGCGCCTTTCGGGCCGCAGCTCCGCAAGCGGTGCAGGGGCGCCCTTCGGGCGACAACGGCTGCCGAGTACGGCCGCCGGATTCCGCGTCCGGTTCGGCCGCTCGAGCGCCGAACCTACCGCGGAATTCAAGTAGAAGAGCTTCGCGCCCGAATGCAGCAGTTCTGGCGCAAGGGCGTGCAATTGCGGAGCTTCTGAGTGGGCATGACTCGTGCAAGCGCTGGGACGCGCGAGGGGATCATCCCGCCTCGGCCGCCCCGCTCGCGCTCGGGCTCGTTCGCGACGCCACCCGCTGCTTGCGCTTGCGCGCCTCGCGCTTCTCGGCCGCCTGCTGCTCGCCGTCCAGGGACGCCGCGACGGCGTCCTCCACCGTCTCCATCCACACCACCTCGACCCGCTCGCGCGCGCTCTCGGGCACCTCTTCCAAGTCGAAGCGGTTGCGCTCGGGGAGCAGCACGGTCTGGATGCCGGCCGAGATCGCGGCGAGCACCTTCTCGCGGATCCCGCCCACCGGGAGCACGAGGCCGCGCAAGCTGATCTCGCCGGTCATCGCCACGTCGCTCTTCACCGTGCGCCCCGTGAACAGCGAGACCAGCGCCATGTAGATCGCCACCCCGGCGCTCGGGCCGTCCTTCGGGATCGCGCCCGCCGGCAGGTGGATGTGGATGTCGGTGTCCTGGAACGCCTCCGGCGCGATCCCCAGCGCAACCGCGCGGTTCTTGAGCAGGCTCAAGGCCGCCTGCGCGCTCTCGCGCATCACGTCGCCGAGCTGCCCGGTCATGACCAGGTTGTTCCGCCCGGCCATGCGCGTGGCCTCGATGAACAGGATCTCGCCGCCGCTCGGCGTCCAGGCGAGGCCCGTCGCCACGCCCGGGACGGAGGTGCGCATCGCCACCTCGGCCTCGTGCTTGGGCGCGCCGAGGATCTCGCGCAGGTCCTTCGGCTCGATCTCGATCCGCTCCGCCTCGCCGACGGCGATCTGCGCGGCGGCATGGCGCAGGACCGAGCCGATCGCGCGCTCCAGGTTGCGCACCCCCGCCTCGCGCGTGTAGTCGACCAGGATCCGCTCCAGCGCGGCTTCCGAGAGGGCCACCTGCTCGCTCTTCAGGCCGTTCGCCTCGAGCTGGCGCGGGATCAGGTAGCGCCGCGCGATCGCGAGCTTCTCGTCGGGCACGTAGCCCGAGACCTGCAAGACCTCGCAGCGGTCGCGCAACGGGCGCGGGATCTGCTCGAGCACGTTCGCGGTGCCGATGAACATCACCCGGCGCAGGTCGAAAGGCACGTTCAGGTAGTTGTCGCGGAAGGCGAAGTTCTGCTCGGGGTCGAGCACCTCGAGCAGCGCCGCGGACGGGTCGCCGTGGAACCCCGAGCCGAGCTTGTCCAGCTCGTCGAGCATGAACACCGGGTTGTTCGACCCCGCCTTGCGCATGCCCTGGACGATCATCCCCGGCATCGCGCCGATGTAGGTGCGCCGGTGGCCGCGGATCTCGGCCTCGTCGTGCACGCCGCCCAGGCTCATGCGCACGAACCTGCGGCCCATGGCGCGCGCGATGCTCTGGCCGAGCGAGGTCTTGCCGACCCCCGGCGGCCCGACCAGGCACAGGATCGGGCTCTTGCCCTGGGGATTGAGCTTCTTGACCGCCAGGAACTCGAGGATGCGGCGCTTGACGCGCTCGAGACCGTAGTGGTCCTCGTCGAGGATGCGCCGCGCCTCCTTCAGGTCGAGCGTGTCCTCGCTCGAGCGCGACCAGGGCAGGTCGACCAGGGAGTCGAGCCAGGTGCGGATCATCGAGTGCTCGGCGGCGGCCTGGGGCATGCGCTGGAGGCGCGCGAGCTCGCGGCGGGCCTCGCGCAGGGCCTCCTCGCTCATGCCGGACTCCTCGATCCGCTTGGAGAGCTCCTCCAGCTCCGCCGAGCCCTCCTCGTCCTCGCCCAGCTCCTTCTGGATCGTGCGCAATTGCTGGCGCAGGTAGAACTCGCGCTGGGCCTTGTCGAGCGAGCCCTTGGTCTCGCGGCGGATGTCGCGCGAGAGCTCGAGCACGCGCAGGATGTGGTCGAGCTTGGCCGCCACCGCCTTGAGCCGCTCCTTGAGGTCCAGGATCTCGAGCAGCTCCTGCTTCTCGAGCGGCGGCACGTCGATGAAGGTCGAGACCAGGTCCGCCAGGTGCGAGGCGCCCTTGACGTTCTCCAGCACGACGCTGATCTCCTCGGGGGCGCCCGGCATCAGGCTCAGCGCCTCGCGCGCCTGGCCCTTGAGCGAGGTGAAGCGCGCGCGGACCTCGTCGTCCTCCTCGGCCGGCTCGGCGATGCGCTCCACGCGCGCCTTCAAGTAGGGCTCGGTGGCGGTGAGCTCGACCACGCGGAAGCGCTGCAGCCCCTGGCACACCGCCAGGTGCCCCCCGCCCTCGGCGGACATGAAGCGCAGGATCGCGGCCTCGGTCCCGATCCCGTGCAGGTCCCCCGGCCCGGGCTCGTCCTGGCTCTCGTCCTTCTGGAGCACCAGGCCGATCGGCTGCTGGGCCGAGAGGGCGGCCTCGATCGCCTCGAGCGAGCGCTGGCGGCCGACCGAGAGCGGCAGGACCACGCCCGGGAAGAGCACCATGCTGCGCACCGGGACGATCGCCAGCTCGTCGCCGCGCGCGGCCGCTTCGCCGCCAGCGGCCCCTTCGGCGGCCGCATCGAGGCGTTCGGGGAGCTCGATCACCGCGCCGGCGCCCGGCGTCTCCTCCGCCCGCGCCCCGTCCGGCCTCGCCTTCGCCCGCGCCACGTCAGCCACCCGCTCAGAGCTTGGTCAGGCCGACCAGGAGGCACCCGTCCGACAGCTCGCTCAACGCCAGGGCGTAGCTGCCCGCGGGCAGCTCGATCCTGCGCTCGAAGCGCCCGCGGGGGATCTCCAGCCGGCGCACGGCGGCGTGCCGGCAGCGGGCGGGGGTCGAGCGCTCGCCTTCCAGGACCAGCGCCCCCTCGCCCAGGGAGACCCGCACGCCGCGCGGCTCGACCCCGGGCAGCGCGGCCATGACCCAGATCGCGTCGGGCGTCTCGTAGACGTCGATGGGCGGCTCCCAGACGGGACACGGCTCGCGGCCCTTCACGCGCACGAAGAAGTGGCGGTTCAACCGCTCGGCGCGGTCGAGGAGCTCCCAGGCCCGCTGCCACATCCAGGTGTCCCGTCGCTCGGTCGGCATCTCAGTGCTTTCCTCGCCGCGCCCGGCCGTTCCCGGTCTGGGCCCGGCTCGGCCCGGCTCGGGCCCGGCTCCGGGGTCCCGCACGCGACACCTGGGGTCCGCGCCGCATCGCGGATCCGGGCGCCCGCGTCCATTATTCGTCCGGTCTCCTCCTTTTTCCAGCGCCGCGGGGCTCTCCGAACGACCGGCGGGCGCGCTATCATCCCCGGTTTTCCGAGGCAGCCGGAGGGAGCGCGGAGTGGGACTGAGGACGGGACAGAGACTGGGCAAGTACCGGGTGCAGAAGCGCCTCGCCGAGGGCGGCTTCGCCGAGGTGTACCAGGCCTACGACTCCGTCGAAGGCGTGCCGGTCGCGCTCAAGATCCCGCACGCGCACCTGCTCACGCCGCCGGTGCTCGAGGGCTTCAAGCGCGAGGTGCGCCTCGCCGCCGGCCTCGACCACCCGAACATCCTGCCGATCAAGAACGCCGAGTTCATCGGCGGGCACTTCGCGATCGCCTACGCCCTCGGGCTTTGCACGCTCGACGCGCGCATGCGCCGCCGCCTCGCGCCGAAGACGCGCCTCGACCTCGCCGAGCAGATGCTCACGGCGGTCGCCTTCGCGCACCGCCGCCGGATCATCCACTGCGACGTCAAGCCCGACAACCTGATCCTGTTCCCGGGCCACCGCCTGCGGCTGACCGACTTCGGGATCTCGAAGCTCTCGGCGCGCACGGTGTCGGCCTCGGGCTCGGGCACCGTCGGCTACGTCGCTCCCGAGCAGGCCCTGGGGCGGCCTTCGTTCCGCTCGGACGTCTTCTCGCTCGGCCTGATCACCTACGAGCTCTTCTCCGGCTCGCTGCCCCAGTGGCCGTTCCGCTGGCCGCCGCCGGGCTTCGACAAGCTGCGCCGGCGCGCGCACCCGGAGTTCATCGCCTTCCTGCGGCGCGCGCTCCAGGTGCACCAGGAGAAGCGCTTCGAGAGCGCCGAGCGCATGCTGCAGGCCTTCCTGAGGCTGAAGGCGCGCAACCAGCTCCTGGCGCCGGAGCGCCGCCGCGCGCGCGCCCGACCGGCCACGAACGGCCGCGCGCGCGATTGGCGCGAGCTGCGCCGGCGGCAGTTCGAGCGCACCTACAAGCGCGCGCTGGAGCTGCGCGAGCGCTGCGCGCGCTGCCACGGGCCGGTGTCGGAGGCGATGTTCCACTGCCCCTTCTGCGGCACGGAGCGCGCGGTCCACCGCGGCCCGACGCGGCACCCGGCGCGCTGCGAGCAGTGCGGGCGCGGGCGCAAGCTCGACTGGCGCTTCTGCCCGTGGTGCTACGGCCCGGGCTTCGAGAAGGTCTCCTCCCGCGCCTGGACCGACCGCGCGTACGTCGCGCGCTGCCGATCGCAGGCCTGCCGCCGGCGCGGCGAGGGCGACCTGATGCCGTTCATGCGCTACTGCCCCTGGTGCCGCACGAAAGCGCGCCGGCGCTGGACAATCCCCGGGTCGAAGCCTAGCTGTGGGCGGTGTGGGTGGGGCGTGCTCCCCCACTACTGGAGCTTCTGCCCCTGGTGCGCCAAGGAGCAGCCCGCGCGCTGAACGCTTCGCGGCCCGAATTCGCTCCGCTGGAGCGAGCCCAGGTCTTCGTCGAGAGCGACATGCAGGCGCCGGGCCTCTACCGGCTGGCCGGCGGGCGCGCCGCGGTGCTCTCGCGGCCCGGACACGGCGCCGATCTCCCCAACGAGGACGCCGCGGCGCTCTTCCCGCTCGGCCCGGGCTCGGGCGTCCTGGCCGTCGCCGACGGCGTCGGCGGCCGCCCCGCCGGCGGCCAGGCCGCGCGCGCCGCGCTCGAGGC
>DATKBQ010000667.1:0-2564 GCA_035546375.1 Planctomycetota bacterium
CGGCGCCGTCGATTCTCGAGCGCGTCGCGATCCGCGCGGCGGGGCGCACGGTGTGGGAGAACCCGCTTGAGGCGGCCTATTACGGGCAAGGCGAGGGGCGGGCGGTGGTGGAACATCCCGAGGTCCTGCTCTATCGGCTCAAGGACATCTCGATCACTGGCAGCGAAGTGCTCATGTTCACTGCCCCGCACACGCTGCTGCGGCTGGACCCGAGCCTGAACAACTTTGCGCCGCGCAAGGTGCGGCGGCCGATCGGCTGGCTGGCGCGGCGGGTGGAAGGGCCGGTGCTGCCGCTCGGAGGAAGGGGGACGGGGAACCGGGGGCACTTTTTGTGCGAGCACCTGCCTCGCCTGCTGCTCGCGCGCGAGTACCTCGGTGCGGACTTTCCCCTGAAGACGCTGGTCACTCCCGGGCACGCCGCATGGCAAACCGAATATCTGGCGCGCGTCGGCGAGGATCCCGCCAGGGTCGTAGAAGGCAGCCGGGGCACGGTGTTCTGTCCCGATGTGTGCTTCGTACCGAATCTCAGCCTGCGCGAGGGCGCGGATCTCTACGAGCCGGGCGTGTACCGCGAGATCGCCCGTCGCTTCAAGCGCGGGCTTGTGCCTCGCCGCGCGGGCCGGAGACTCTTCGTGACGCGCCGCGACGCGCCCTCCCGCCGGTTGCTGAACGAGGAGGAGGTATTCGACGCGTTCCGCGCCGCGTATCCAGGTCTCGAGCTCGTCAGCCTCTCGGGCATGTCGCTCGCCGATCAGATCGCGCTTTTCGCCGACGCGAGCATCGTCGTCGGGGCGCACAGCCAGGCCTTCCGCAACCTGCTCTACTGCGAGGGTGCGCTCGCGATCCAGCTGGTGCCCGGACCTCGCGTGCCGGGCAACGAGTATGTGCCCTGGGCCGCGAACTACGAGCGCCTGGGCTTGATCCACGGCAATCGCTGCCTGTCGCTTTACGCCGAGGAGCCGTACCGGCAGGGCGACTGGGCGTTCCCCCTCGAGGCCTTGCGGCGCTCGCTCGAGCGCCTGCGCATGCTCGCCCCCTCATGATCCTCGCCCGGGTCGAAGGCGGGCTCGGCAACCAGCTTTTTATCTACGCCGCTGCGAGGGCGCTCGCGTTGCGCAGCGGGACGCAGCTCAGGCTGGATGTCCTGAACAGCTACCCGAGGGACCGCTTCGGCCGGCGCTACCAGCTAGACGAGTTCAACATCGCCGCCGCGCTGGCGATGGAAGCCGAGGTCGCCCGCTACCGGCCGGAGAGCCGCGGCTTCTACTGGCGACGCAAGCTCGACCGCCGCTTGCCGTTCTCATGGCGCTCGATCATCGAAGAGCGCTCGCTTTTCGAGCCGCGGCTGCTCGACCTGCGGCCGCACGGGGATGTCTACTTGATGGGTTATTGGCAGCGGGAAGAGTACTTTCGTGGCCAGGCGCCAGCGATCCGGAGGGAGCTGACGCTGCGGCGCGAGCCTTCGGCGCAGAACGCTGCCCTGGCCGAGCGCATGCGGCAATGCGAATCGGCGTTCCTGCACGTGCGCCGAACCGGTTATGCGCACCGGCTTTCGCCCGGATACTACGCTGCCGCGCTGGAGCTGCTGTACAAGCGAGCGGAGGAGCCGAGACTGTTCGTGTTCGGCGACGACCTCGACTGGGCGAGACGCGAGCTGCCGCTTCCCGAGGGCACGCAATTCGTCGAGCACAACGGCGAAGACCGCAACGTCGAGGATCTCTGGCTGATGACTCGCTGCCGCCATGCCATCTTGGCGAACAGCTCCTTCAGCTGGTGGGGCGCCTGGCTCAACACCGAACCGGATCGGGTGGTAATCGCGCCCGCCACGTGGGGCTATCGCGCCGCCGCCGCATCCGGTTGGCTGACGGTGGACGGATAGTCAGCTTACGCGGCGCAGCCTCCGGACGAATTTCTTGAGCTTGTAGGCGAGCCTTTTTCTGATTTTCAAACGCTTCGGGTACCAGTTGGACTGCAACACGACGCCGAGGTAGTCGCGGGCGACGACGTCGGGCGTGATACCGAGGCCCTGATCATGCTCGTAGTCTTCGAGGTACAGGTAGGCCCGAAACAGCGGCTCGCGCGCATGGATCGGAATGGCGCCGTAGGCGAGGAGCGCCTCACCGTACCAGGTCGCCTCCACCGGGTGCGCCTGGATCGCGTCGAACAGGCTCCAGCCCTTCGGCGCCAGGTAATTGTCGGCGAGCGCCTTCCACACCCGCGAGCTCCAGATGACCGGCAACGGCCCGAACTGGTAGATCGGGCCGGAGCGCCCGAAGAGCTCGCGGCCGCGCTGCTTCTCCGCCTCGTCGGCCCGAATGGCCCATCCCAAGCCGTGCGTCAGGCAGAACTGGCGCCAGGGCTTGCCCTCGTGGAGCACCGAGCAGGGATGGCCATCGCTCGCCATGAAGTCGGACCCGCCGAAGGGCCGGATGAAGAGGCAGTCGGAGTCGAGGCACAGGTAGTTCTCGGCCAGGCCGAGGCGCCAGAACTCGGACTTCACCACCTGCTGCGTCAGCCCGCCCGGCATCTCGGCCAGGCGCTTTGCCCAGTCCGGGGAGGTATGC
>DATKBQ010000668.1:0-11793 GCA_035546375.1 Planctomycetota bacterium
AGCATCCAGTCGGCGAGCGCGACCTGCAACGTGAGCCCGCCCTTCTGCGCTTCCTGGGCGAGCCGCTTCGCCTCGGCCAGCGCCTCGCGCTCCAGCACGGTACGGGTCACGCTGCCGGGTGCCAGCGCACGCCACCCGCCGTCGGTGCGGACCTCCCAGTGGCCCTCCGACCAGCGCGAGCGCCCGCGCACCACGCCGCCGCCCTCGAGGTGCAAGAGCCGCTTCAGGTCGCGCTCGCGTTCGTCGGTCTCGCGGTCGGGCTGCGGCAGGTCGAGCCCTTGGCGAACGGAGGCTGTGGAGGGCAGCGTCAGTCCCGAGAGGGCGATTGCGGTGAGCGGAAGGAGGAGGCGGGGAACAGTGTTCCTGCCCATGGCACGAGGATCCTCGACGGCTCGATGGAGGGGAAGGGGCCGGCCAGGGTCCCGCGCCTCATGGGTCCCCCCCGAAACAGGGGCCCCGGCCGGCGGGTCGGGTCGTTCCGCGGGGCCAGGGTTGGTCCGCGCCTGGCAGGCAGCAGAGACGACCTCAGCGGTCCGGGATAGCGATTTCCATGCCGTAGAGGGCCGTTTCAGGCTCGGGAGGCACGATCGAGAGCCCCAGGGGGCCCTCCAGCGCCGTGCACCGCAGGGTCAAGCCGCGCCGGGCGAGCTCGCGAGCGACCGGTGGCTCCACGGCGGAGCTGACCCAGGCCTCCACCGGCCGAACCGCCCCGAGGAACCGGCCCAAGAGAGGGGTCTGGGACCCGTGGTGGGGCAGCAGCACCAGCCGGAACGGCCCCCGTAGGCCGGCCGGGCCCAGCTGGGCCTCCAGGCCGCGGAGCTCCGCGTCGCCGCAGAGCAGGACCTTTTCCGAGCCCAGGCTCGCCACGAGCGTCCTGGAGCCCTCGTTGCCGAGGCCCTCGGGCAGCCCGCGCCACAGCTCCAGGCGGAGGCCGCCGGTTGCGGGTCCTGTGAGCAGGACGCGGCCCCGGTCGAGGTCGAGCCGCGCGCAGGTGTGCGGCAGGCGCTCATCCAGGGGTGCGGGTAGCGCACCTGCCCAGACCTTGGGCGGGTGCCGCTCCACGAGCCAGCCCAGTGCCCCCGCGTGGTCGCGGTCGGGGTGCGAGAGCACGACCCAGGGCCGCGCCACCTCCCAGCGCGCGAGCAAGGGCTGCAGCGCCTCCTGGGCGACGCGCGGTCGATCGCGCGAGCCGGCGTCGAAGACGGCGCAGGGAACTCCGGGCCCGCGCAGGACCACCGCGGTCCCGTGTCCGACGTCCATCGCCCACAGCTCGAGCCCCGCAGGTGCGGCGTTCCAAGGAACGAGCAGCGCAGCCCAAGCGAGGAGCGCCGCCCGCGCGAGATGGCTCGCGTGGGAGCCGAGCCTCGGCGCGAGCGCGGCGAAGACCAAGAGCGTGGCCAGGCCGACCAGCCAGCCCGGTCGCTCGGGAAGCGGCGCGGGTGTCCAGGGGAGGACATCGAAGGCCTCCAGGAACTGCACCAGCGCGCGCGCCGGAGCCGCGAAGACCTCCACGGGAACGAGGCCGGGCGCGAGCACGAGAAGCCAGCCGGTTGCGAGCAGCCACGCGATCAGCGGCACGCAGAGCGGCGTGGCGACGATGCCCCACGGGCAGGTCTCGCCGAAGACCGTCCACGCGATGGGCATCGTCGCGAGCACGGCCGCGGTCGACGCGGCGAGCGCGGTCGCGCTCGCGCGCGCCAGGCGCCGCAAGAGGACGGCGGGCCCCGCCGGGCGGCCCGCGAACGCGGGGCGCGAGGCGACGAGCTGCGCGAGCCCCCTGAGGCGCAGCGACAGCGGGCGCGTGCCGACGATCAGGCCCAGCGTGGCCAGGTAGGAGAGCTGCACCGAGAGCGCCTGCGGCGCCGAGGGGTCCGCGAGACACTCCGCGAGGAGCGCCGCCGACCACAGCGAGAGCGCGTCCGGCGAGCGACCCGCACGCGATCCACGCCTTCCCGGCAGCGCGGGCGCGAGGTCGAAGAGCACGAGCGCCAAGGCGGCGCGCCGCACGGGCGCGGCGCCGCCCGCGAGGGGTACGTAGGCGAGGACCAGCAGCGCGCGCAGCAGTCGGCTCAGCACGCGGCGCCGTGCGCGCAGCCGGCGGCCCGCGGCGAGGACGCGCCCGCCGAGCGCCGCGATCGGCGCGAGGCACGCGAAGGCGACGAGGCCGGTGTGGAGCCCGCTGACGGCGAGCACGTGACGCAGGCCGGTGCGCGTGAAGAGGTCCGCGAGCTCGGGATCGAGCGCCGCGCGATCGCCGAAGAGCAATGCCCGCGCGAGGGCTTCCGCCGGGGGCTCGAGGTGCCATGTGCGCTCGCTCAGCGCCTCGCGCCCCCGCTGCAACGCGCGGGCTGCGGCGCCGGCGGGGGCGAGCCGCACGATCTCGTCGTGGCGCAGCGCGAGCACGGCGCCCGCACCGCCCCAGCCGCCGCGGGCGACGGGTCCGCGCGCCGGCGGCACCGCGTCGGAGGCCGGCAGGAGACGCACGAGCTCCCCGGCGGCGACGGAGCCGCTCGGCAGCTCGAGGGCTTGGGCGCCGCCGCGGATCCGACCGAGGGTTCCGCCGCTGCCGCTCGAGCTGGGCTCCCAGCGGCCCTCGAGGAGCTCGGGGTCGGAGGGTGGCCGTGAAGCTGCGCGGAGCCCCGCGAGCGAGGCGAGGAGCGCGAGGGCGAGCACGCCGGCGGAGCGCGGATGGACGGGTTGCTCGCTCGCGCTTCGGCGAGCGCTCCAGCGACCCGCGGCGCAACCGGCGAGCGCGGCGCACGTCAGGGCCCAGGCGTCCGGGGGAAGGAACGCGCTCGATCCCGCGAGCGTGCCCGCGAGCACGGCGAGCGCAGCCCAGAGCAGCGGCCGCGGCGGGGAACGGGCGCTGGGGACGCCGGAGGCGGGCTGGACGGGCACACCCGTTCGACGGAGAGGGGTCGATGCGGTTGCGCTTTGCCGATGGAATCGGTCGGAGCTCGTCGCACTCCTCGCGAGATCGGCGTGCGTCCAAGGGGGGAAGGTGCCGTCGTAGTGGGGAAAGTGTCTGTAAGACGGTGCAGGGGCGCCCTTCGGGCGACAACGGCTGCCGAGTACGGCCGCCGGATTCCACGTCCGGTTCGGCCGCAGATGGCCGAGCCTCCCACGGAATTCAACAAAAGAGCTTCGCGCCCACTGGGGACGGCGTCGTGCCGCCCCTTTGGAGCGGCGCGCTCTCGCGCATCCGTGCTCCATCCCCCTCGCCCGTTAGAATCCCTTCCCGCCATGGCCTCCTCCTCCCGCGGCGGGCCGAGCGCGAGCCACGCGCTGTTCCCCGGCACCTTCGATCCGGTGACGCTCGGGCACCTCGACCTCGTGCGCCGGGCGGCTTCGCTGTTCTCGCGGGTCACCGTGGCCGTGGCGCGGCACCCCGAGAAGCGCGAGCTGCTCTCCCTCGAGCAGCGCCTCGAGCTCCTGCGCCAGGTGCTCGACGGCATCCCGGGAGTCGAGGTGAGCGTCCTGGATGGCCTCGTGGTGGCGGGCTGTCGCGAGCTCGGCGCGGGCGTGGTCGTGCGCGGCGCGCGCACGGCGGGGGACTTCGAGTACGAGGCGCAGATGGCGCGCTCCAACCGGGCGATGGCGCCGGAGATCGAGACCGTGCTGCTCGCATCCTCGGCCGAGCACGCGCACATCTCGAGCACGCTGGTGCGCCAGGTGGCCGAAATGGGCGGCGACCTCGCGCCCTTCGTCCCGCCGGCGGTGGCGCGGGCCCTCTCGCCGCGTTCCGGGAGGAGCCCGGCGTGAGCCCGCGGCGCATCATCGCGACCGACGGCGCCCCCTCCGCGATCGGTCCCTACAGCCAGGCGGTCGTCGCCGCGGGCTTCGTGCACTGCTCCGGACAGATCGCGTTGGACCCCGCCAGCGGCGAGCTGGTGGAGGGCGGCGTGGCCGCCGAGACCGAGCGCGTGCTCGAGAACCTGCGCGCCGTGCTCGAGGCGGCCGGATCGAGCCTCGAGCGCGTGGTCAAGTGCACCGTGTACCTGGCCGACATGGGCGAGTTCGCGGCCATGAACGAGGTCTACGCGCGCCACTTCCACGAGTCCTCGGCGCCCGCGCGCGCGACGGTGGCGGTGGCCGCCCTGCCGCGCGGAGCGCGCGTCGAGATCGACTGCATGGCGCTCGCCTAGCCCGCCCCGCCCCGCGCCGTGCTGTTCAGCTCCCCGGTCTTCCTGTTCCTGTTCCTGCCGCTGGTGCTGGCGGGCTCCTTCCTGGTCCCGCGCAAGCTGCGCAATACCTGGCTCCTCCTCGCCAGCCTCTTCTTCTATGCCTGGGGCGAGCCGGTCTTCGTGCTCGTCATGCTGGCCTCGATCGCCGCCAACTGGAGCTTCGGCCTCGCAGTCGCTCGCGCTGAGCGCGGCCGTCGCGCGAAGGCCGTGATCGCGCTGGCGATCGTCTTCGACATCGGCCTGCTCGCCTTCTTCAAGTACGCGCACTTCCTGTGGGGCAACCTCGGAGCGCTCGCCGGCTACGCGGGTCTCGCCGCGGAGTGGCCCGAGATCGGCCCGGTGCGCCTGCCGATCGGCATCTCGTTCTTCACGTTCCAGGCCCTCTCCTACGTGATCGACGTGTACCGCCGCGAGGGGCCAGCCCAGCGCAACCCCGTCAACTTCGGGCTGTACATCGCGCTGTTCCCCCAGCTCATCGCCGGCCCGATCGTGCGCTACCGCGACGTGGCCGCGCAGATCCTCGGCCGCGCCGTCACGCGGCCCGGCTTCGCACAGGGCGTGCGCCGCTTCGTGATCGGGTTGGGGAAGAAGATGCTGATCGCCAACGTGATGGCGGAGGTCGCCGATCCGATCTTCGCGCTCGACCCCTCGAAGCTGACCGCGCCCGTCGCCTGGCTCGGGACTCTCGCCTACACGCTGCAGATCTACTTCGACTTCTCCGGGTACTCGGACATGGCCATCGGGCTCGGGCTGATGTTCGGGTTCCGCTTCCTCGAGAACTTCGACTACCCCTACGTCGCGACCACGGTCACCGAGTTCTGGCGGCGCTGGCACATCTCGCTCTCGACCTGGTTCCGCGACTACCTCTACATCCCGCTGGGCGGCAACCGGCGCGGCAGCGCTCGCACCTACCTGAACCTCCTCCTTGTCTTCTTCCTCTGCGGGCTGTGGCACGGGGCCGCCTGGAACTTCGTGGTGTGGGGGCTCTTCCACGGCACGTTCCTGGTGCTCGAGCGCATCTTCCTGCGCGCCCGCGAGACCCCGCGCCGCGACCTGGTCGGCCACGCCTACACGTTGCTCGTGGCGATGGTCGGATGGGTCTTCTTCCGCGCCGAGACGCTGCCGCGCGCGATGCAGCACCTGGGGGCGATGTTCGGCCTCGGGCTGGGCGACGGCGTGGAGGTCCGACCGGCGCTGTACTCGAGCTCGCTCGTGTGGCTGGTGCTCGCCGCGGGGGCGATCGGCTCGGTGCCCTGGCTGCCCGCGCTGTCGAGCTGGCGCGAGCGGCTGGTCGCGCGGCGCCTCGCGCGCGGCCAGGGCGCGGGGCTCTTCGACCTGGGGCTCGAGCTCTCCTCGATCGCAGGGTTGGTGGCGGTGTTCGTCGCCTCGGCCATGATGCTCTCGGCCGGCACCTACAACCCGTTCATCTACTTCCGCTTCTAGGGAGCGCGTGGTCCTTCCGGCGCCCGTGGTCCACGTTCCCGCGCCCGCGAGGGCCGAAGCGCGCGCGCGTGTCGCCGCGCCGTGGACGCCGCGCGCCGAGACCCGGGCGCGGCGAACGGGCGACCTGGCGCTGGCCGCGCTGTTCCTCGCCGCCGTCGCCGCGCCGCCCGTGGTCTGGATCGCGGCGCCGGCGGGCTCCGCGGAGCTGGCGCGCGAGTTCCGCCTGCCGGCGCCGCCGCCGCGCGTGGAAGCGAGCTGGGGGGCCGTGCGGGAGCTCCCCGTCTCCTTCGACGCCTGGTACGGCGACACCTTCGGGCTGCGCTCGACCCTGATCCGCTGGCACAACATCGCCAAGCTCGAGCTCTTCGGCGTCACGCCGACGCCGGAGCTGGTCCTGGGCGAGGACGGCTGGCTCTTCACGACGGTCCACAAGAGCGTCGAGGTCTGGCGCGGCGCGGATCCGCTCTCGCTGCGCGAGCTGGAGGTTTGGCGGCGCGTGCTGGAGGAGCGGCGCGAGTGGCTCGCGCGGCGCGGCATCGCCTACGTGTTCGCGGTGGCCTCCAACAAGGAGTCGATCTACCCCGAGCAGATGCCGGCGGGGTGGAACCGCATCGGGCCGACGCGCCTCGACCAGCTCGTGGAGCACCTCGAGCGCCGCTCGGACTTCCGCCTGCTCGACCTTCGCCCGGCGCTCCTCGACGGCAAGCGCCGGAGCGCGGGCGAGGGCGACGTCTACTTCGAGCTGGGCACGCACTGGAACGACCGCGGAGCCTTGGACGCCTACCAGGCGCTCCTGCGGCGGGTGGCCGAGGTGCTCGCTCCGAGGTTCGCCGTCGCGCCACGCCCGCTCGAGGCCTTCGAGCTCCGCCCGACGCCGGACCAGGGCGACAGCTGGGCCGGCCGGCTGTACATGGAGGACCGGCTGCGCCAGCCCAACGTCGAGCTGGTCTTCCAGCGGCGCGCCCGGAGGGTGCCGCTCGAGGCGGAGCGTCCCCAGGACGTCGCCTCGGAGATGGACGATCCGGTCCTGCCGCGCGCCGTCGTCTTCCACGACTCCTTCGGCGAGAAGCTGCGGCCGCTGCTCTCCGAGCACTTCAGCCGCATCGTCTACCACTGGGGGGCCGACTTCGACCCGGCCGCGATCGAGCGCGAGCGGCCCGACGTGGTGATCCACCTGATGGTCGAGCGCGGGCTCGTGGGCTACCGGCCGAACGGATCGCCCCTCGACACCGAGCAGCGGCTGCTCCCGCTCTTCCGCCGATCGCGCGAGGTCCTCGCGCGCGTGGACGGCCCCGGCGACCTCGAGCCGACCGGCGGGCTGCGCATCGCCCCGGGCCCTGCGGAGGCGCCCCACGCGCTCGCGCTCACGCTTCCCCACGGCGGCGAGGGGGCGGTGCTGTTGCCCGAGCTCGCGGTGCCTCGCGATGCGTGGCCGGTGATCGCCATCGACATCGTGAGCTCGGGCGAGGACGTCCTGGAGCTCGAGTTCCTCACCGAGCGCGAGCCGACCTACTCGCGCCAGGGCCGCGCGGTCAAGCGCAGCCTGCACCCGGGCCGCAACACGCTCTTGATCCGTCTCCTGGTGCCCGACTTGGCGGGCCGCATGCGCCTTCGGCCGGGCTCGCAGCCGGGCGAGCGGATCCTGCACTCGCTCGAAGTGCGGGCTGTGCGGGACTAGGATCGGCGCCCCATGGGAGTCGCGTGTGGGATCGTCGGCGTGCCGAACAGCGGCAAGTCGACCCTCTTCAATGCCTTCACCGCCAGCCGCGCGGACCGCGCGATCTATCCCTTCAGCACGCTCGAGAAGAACGAGGCGGTGGTCAGCGTGCCCGACGAGCGGCTGGAGACGATCCACCGCTTCATCGAGACCGAGCGTGTCGTCCCCGCCGCCGTGCGCGTGGTCGACATCCCCGGCCTCGCGCCCGGCGCGTCGACCGGCAAGGGCCTGGGAAACAAGTTCCTGGGGCACGTCAAGGAGTGCGACGCGATCCTGCAGGTGGTGCGCTGCTTCGAGCGGGCCGAGGTCGTCCGCGAGGGTCCCGTCGATCCCGCAGGCGACATGGAGGCGCTCGAGCTGGAGCTCGCCATGGCCGACTTGGACACGGTCACGCGCGGGGTCGAGCGCTTGGGCAAGCGCGCGCGCAGCGGCGAGAAGCAGGCGCGCTTCGAGCTCGAGGTCTTCGAGCGCGCCAAGGCCCTGCTCGAGGAGGGCCGCCAGCTGCGCACCGCGAGCTGGAAGGAGCAGGAGCTGGACGCCCTGCGCCCGCTCTTCCTGATCACCCTCAAGCCGATGCTGTACGTCGCGAACGTCGACCAGGACGACCTGTCAGGCACCTCCGAGCGCGCCCAGGCCGTGCGCGCGCACGCCGAAGCCATGGGCTCGGAGTGGATCCACCTGTGCGGCGACCTGGAATGCGAGCTGGTGGCGATGGACGAGGCCGACCGCGATGAGTTCATGCGCGAGCTCGGGATCGAGGAGCTCGGGCTGCCCAAGCTGATCCGCCGCACCTACGAGCTGCTCGGCCTGCAGACCTTCTTCACCGCCGGCCCGAAGGAGATCCGCGCCTGGACCATCCACCAGGGCGACAAGGGGCCCGTGGCCGCCGGCGTGATCCACACCGACTTCGAGAAGGCCTACGTGCGCGCCGAGGTGTACTCGGTCGAGGACCTCGTGCAGCACAAGACCGAGGCCGCGATCCGAGCCGCCGGCAAGCTGCGCGTCGAGGGCCGTGACTACGCCATGCGCGAGGGCGACGTGGCGCACTTCCTGGTCGCCAAGTAGCCGCGCAGCACGGGGCGGCAGGCCGCCGGAGGACCCGCGTCGCGGATCGCCGCGCGATCACTCCCGGACCGGGTACGTCTCGAGCACCCAGGCCCTCCAGCGCCGCTCGAACTCGAGCACGTTGAAGCCGTAGACCTCCTGGATCGCCTCCCGGGTCGGCTTCTTCGCGCGCATCAGCCGCCCGAGGGCGCCGAACTTCGCGCCGTCCAGCGTGATCAGGTAGTCGACGTAGCTCATGGCCACCGCGTGCTGGGGCAGGGTGAGCGTGTCGGTGTTCTTCTCGAGCATCTCGCCCACCGGGGGCTCCTCGCCGGCGGCCACCAGCTTGCGCACCGCCGAGCGGAACTTGCCGCCCTTGAAGTCCACGTTGGTGTTCTGTTCCTGGTAGCAGTAGTTGTCGCACACTCCGAAGTAGCGCTGCTCGAACCAGTGCGCCAGCCCCTCATCGGCCCAGCCGCCCTTCTGGTTGCCGACCCAGCCGCTGGGATCCTCGTGGCTGAAGAGCAGGTGCGCGGTCGAGTGCACCAGGTTCCGGTGCAGCTCCTCCTCGCCGCGGAAGTACTGGCTGTTGCCGCAGACCGAGTAGGTGGGCGTGTCGCCCATCAGCTTGACGCCGTAGCCCGAGCCCTGGCCGCAGAAGCGCAGCGCCCCATTGGCCTGGTCGGCGGGCAGGTACCAGACGAAGACCCGCACCTTCTTGCGGAAGCTGCGCGCGGCGAGGGTCGCGCAGTAGTCGGCGTACACCCGCTCCAATCGATCGAGGGTCAGGTGCAGCATCGCGTGCTCGTCGAGGCGCTTCTTCTCGACCTTCATGCCGGTCATCTCCCAGACCAGGACGAAGCGCTCGCTCTCGGCCTTGCGCATCGTCCGGCCCATCTCGCGATCCAGGAGCGCCAGGCGCTCGCGCGCAGGGACGATCCTCGAGCGCCTCAGCGCGAGGTCCGAGCGCGCCTTCTCGTTCTCGCAGTGGGGGCACGGGACGAAGCCGGTCCCGCCGCACGCCTCGCAGCCGTCGGCGACGCTGCAGTAGAGCGCGTTCGCCTCGAGCTCCGCCTCGCCCCGGTGCTCCTTGCAGGGCTGCACGCCCTGGGACTTGCAGCGGTTGCAGGCCG
Source organism: Planctomycetota bacterium (assembly GCA_035546375.1). Lineage (GTDB taxonomy): Bacteria > Planctomycetota > UBA1135 > UBA1135 > DATKBQ01. The sequence goes on from DATKBQ010000668.1 coordinate 9,522, forward strand.
GAGCGCGCTCAGCCTGCTCCTGCATCGCCGCGCCGGCCGCGGGCGCCGCGGCGAAGGCGGCCAAGGCCATCAGGGCGCAGCCGACGCGGGTCCGAGTCGACGGCGACATCCGGCCATCCTAGCCCCATGGCTCGCCCCTGCGAGCCTGCGGACCCGCTGGACGCCCGCGGCGAGGCTATCCTCTCGGACGATGCGCTTCCGGAAGCTTGGACGGACCGAGCTGCGCGTGCCCGAGGTGAGCTTCGGCGCCTGGGCCATCGGCGGCTGGTACTGGGGCGGCAGCGACGACGAGCGCTCGGTCGCGGCCTTGCGCGCCGCCCTGGAGGCGGGCTCGACGGCCGTCGACACGGCGCCCATGTACGGCTTCGGGCGCTCCGAGCGCGTGGTCGGCCGAGCCCTGCAAGGCCTGCGCGAGCGCGCGGTCGTGATGACCAAGGCCGGGCTGCGCTGGGACGATCCGCGCGGCGAGCTCTTCTTCGAGACCGCCGACGCCGAAGGCCGCCGCTGGCGCATCCACAAGAACAGCCGCCCCGACTCGCTGCGCCACGAGGTGCACGCGAGCCTCGAGCGCCTCGGCGTCGAGACGATCGACCTCCTGCAGATCCACTGGCCCGACTCGACCACGCCCCTCGCCGACAGCCTCGGTGCGCTGCTCGAGCTGCGCGCCCAGGGCAAGCTGCGCGAGATCGGCGTCTCGAACTTCAGCCGCGCCCAGCTCGACGAGGCCGAGCGCGCGCTCGGCGGCGTGCCGCTGGCGAGCACCCAGGAGCGCTACAGCCTGCTCGCGCGCGGCATCGAGCGCGAGGCCCTGCCCTGGGCCCGCGAGCACGCCGCCGGCGTGATCGCCTACTCGCCCCTCGAGCAGGGCCTGCTCACCGGCAAGGTCACGGCAAGCCGCGAAATCCGGGACGACCGCTCGCGCAAGGGGACCTTCTCCCCCGCCGGCCGCGCCGCGGTGAACGCCGCCCTCGATCAAGCCGTGCGCCCGATCGCCGAGCGCCACGGCGCCACCCTGGCCCAGGTCGCCCTCGCCTGGACCGCCGCCCAGCCCGGCATCACGACCGTCCTCGCCGGCGCGCGCAGCCCGGACCAAGCCCGCGAGAACGCCGCCGCCGGCGACCTGAGCCTGACTCCCCCCGAGCTCGATTCCATCGGCCGCGCCTTCGAAGGCCTCGACCTCCGCCCGCGCAACCTGCTCGCCCGCCTCTCGCGCCGACTGCTGCGCCGGTGAGCGGAACACGCGACCGCACCACCCCGCCGACTGCGACCGTCAGCGCCGCGCGCCTTCGCAGGCCGATCCGGCTCTACGACGGGTGGACCACTCGAGCAACCTGCGATGGGATTCTCGAAGGATGCGAGAGACGCTGCTTGGTAGCTCGCCGCAACATGTCCGCCCAATGAAGAGGGTTCTATCCGGAACGCTCGTGAGCCAGCTGCATGCCCGGTCCGATCCCACTGCCACGAGCGCTCCGGATAGAACCCTCTTCATTCGGCGGACATTTCGCAGCCGCGTACCCCATGCGCGCGCCTACGCGGATGGCCGGAGCGAAAGGCCTCGATCGGAGCCCAGCGTGTGCTCGGAGCGGGATGTCGAGCTCGAAGGTACGTCACCGCCCGCACATCATCGAGCCTTCGGCGTGATCACTCCGTCACGAGAGTGCACGCTCGTTCGATTCGCCGGTCCCGTAGCAGGCAGCGGATTCCGAGAGTTGCCGATCCAGCCAAGGGAGGCGTTCAGCGCCTCACGAAGGGGTTCCAGGCCGTCCGCGCCCCGGATGGGCCGCGCGCCGCCGGCCGGCCCGCCGGTTCGCGATAACCTTGCAGGGCTCCGTGACGCCGTCGCCCCCGGAGATAAGCCACCCTGCGATGTCCGACCGTCACCTCGACCGGCTGTTCCAGCGCTTCCGCGCCCGCGGCGACGCCTCCGCCCTGGCCGAGCTCTACGACGAGGTCGCGCCCGAGCTCCTGCGCATCTCGCGCCACCTCGTGCGCGACGCGGTCGAGGCGGAGGACGTGCTCCAGTCCACCTTCCTGGCCGCCATCGAGGCCGCCGACAGCTACGACGAGACGCGCCGAGTCCTGCCCTGGCTGGTCGGCATCCTCGCCCGCCAGGCCGGCCTCGCGCGGCGCAAGCGGCGGCGCGAGATCGAGCCCGACCGCATCGTGCGCCGGCCCGAGCTCGACCCGTCGACCCGCGCCGCCGAGGCCGAGTTCTCGATCGACCTCGAGCGCGCGCTGCACGAGCTGCCCGAGCGCTATCGCGAGGTGCTGC
>DATKBQ010000669.1:0-9694 GCA_035546375.1 Planctomycetota bacterium
CGAGGAGCTCGACCGCCGCCGCGCGTGACCGGGACGCGGCACGCGGCCGCAGGCCGCCTGTGCCGCAGCCGCGCCGCAGGCGCGGCGCGTCGAACGATTTCGCGGCCGGGCCGCCGCCTGTGCCGCAGCCGCGCCGCAGGCGCGGCGCGTCGACCGATTTTCGCGGCCGGGCCGCCGCCTGTGCCGCAGCCGCGCCGGCACAGGCGGCGGCTCGCCGATCGGGTTTCGGCGGCGCATTCGCGTGGATGCCGGGACTAGAATCCTCGGCCCGCGAGCCATCGCGGGGCCTCCGATCGTCCTCCCGCGCCCGCTCCATCCGCCCATGCCGACCCGACCCCTCGCCATCGCCCTCCTCGCGCTCCTCGCGCCGCTTTCCGCCGCCCAGGAGCGCGGCGAGCCGCGCAAGTGGGAGCACGAGAGCTCCGACATCCCGGTCAACCCTCGGATCCACTTCGGTCACCTCGGGAACGGCCTGCGCTGGGCCTGGATGTCGAACCCCAAGCCCGAGGAGCGTTGCTACCTGCGCCTGCACGTCGACGCCGGAAGCCTCGCCGAGCGGGAGTCCGAGCGCGGCATGGCGCACTTCCTCGAGCACATGGCCTTCAACGGCTCCGAGCACTTCCCGCCCGGCACCCTGATCGAGTGGTTCCAGTCCCACGGCATGGCCTTCGGGGCGGACACGAACGCGCACACCGGCTTCAGCGAGACCGTCTACAAGCTCGACCTGCCGCGCGCCGACGTCGATGCCATTCGCGAGGGCCTCGTGGTCCTGCGCGACTTCGCCGGCGGACTGCTCCTGCAGGAGGAGGACATCCAGGCCGAGAAGGGCGTCATCGACGGCGAGGAACGCGAGCGCGACTCCGCCGGCTGGCGCGCCTTCGTCAAGAGCGTCGAGCTGGCCTACGCCGGCACCCGTCTCCCCGAGCGTCTCCCGATCGGCAAGAAGGCGGCCCGCGACGGCTTCACGGCCGAGTCGGTGCGCCGCTTCTACGAGAAGTGGTACCGGCCCGAGCTGATGACATTGGTCCTGGTCGGCGACATCGGCGAGCTGGATCCCGCCCCGCTCTTCGCCGAGCTGTTCGCCGATCTCGAGGCCCCCGAGGGCGCGCCTGGGCGCGAGCCCCCGATGGGCGAGCCGTCGATGGCGCACCGCTTCTTCAGCATCTACGAGCGCGAGATCCCGACCTACAACCTCAGCCTGAGCCGCGCGCTTCCCTGGCGGGACGAGGCGGCGAGCAAGGCAAGGCTGGTGCGCGAGCTCCCCCTCGACCTCGCGCGCGGCATGCTCGGGCTCCGCTACCGCGAGCTGGCGAAGGAGGAGGACGCCCCCTTCCTCGGCGCCTCGACCGACGAGCTCGGCGGAACCACCTCGCTGCGCGTATTCGACGGCGAGTCGCTCGACGTGGTGGCCAAGCCCGAGAGGTGGGAAGCCGCCCTCTCCGCCGCCGAGCAGGAGCTGCGCCGCGCGCTCTCCTTCGGCTTCCGGCCCGCGCAGCTCGACGAGGTGCGCGCGAACCTCTTGCGCGGGCTCGACGAGGCCGTCCAGCGCGAGCCGACCCTCTCCAGCGAGAGCTTCCTGGCGCAGATCCTCTCCGCCGCGGAGCACCGCGTCGTTCCCGTGGACGCCGCCACGGTGAAGTCGATCCTCGAGCCCGCCGCCCGCGCGCTCACGGCCGAGGACTGCCACGCCGCGTTCGCGCTCGCCTGGTCGAAGGGCGAGCTCATGATCAACGGCGCAGGGAACCTCGACCTCGGCGAGAAGGCCGGCGAGACGCTGAAGGCCGCCTACGAGAAGAGCCTCGCGGTCGAGCTGGAGAAGCCCGCCGACATCGGCGGCGCGGAGTTCGCCTACGCCTCGAGCGCCGAGGACGCCGGCGAGGTGAGCTCGCGCGAGCGGATCGAGGACCTCGGGATCGAGCGGGTCGAGCTCGCGAACGGCGTGCGCCTCTGGATCAAGCCGACCGACTTCAAGAAGCGCCAGATCCTGGTGAGCGCGAGCTTCGGCGCCGGCGAGCTGACGCTCGAGCCTTCGCGCTACGCGCTGGCCTGGGTCGCCGACCAGGTTTTCGACCAATCGGGCCTCGAAGCCCACAGTGAGGACGACTTGCGTCGCTTGACCGCCGGCAAGCGGGCCGGCGTCGGCTTCTCGGTGGGGGAGGACCTCTTCGCGCTCGGCGGGGCGACGACCGCCGACGATCTCCTCTTGCAGTGCGAGCTGATGTGCGCCTACCTGCAGCATCCCGGCTGGCGCCCCGAGGGCCTGCGCCAGCTCCAGCGCGAGGTGCCCGAGCTGTACGAGGCCCTCGCGCACCAGCACGCCGGCCCGCTGCTGCTCGACTTCCTGCCGGCCCTGCACGGCGGCGACCCGCGCTTCGGCTATCCGTCCCGCGAGCAGGTCGAGGCGGTGACCCTCGAGGATCTGAAGACCTGGCTCACCCCGCACCTCGCTTCCGATCCCATGGACGTCGTGATCGTGGGCGAGGTCGACGTCGAGGCGGCCGTGGCCGCCGCGGCGCGGACCTTCGGCAAGCTGCCTCGGCGCTCGCCGCCGGAGGACGTCTCGGAGCGGCGCAGGACGCCGGGCGTCGTCGCCGGGCTCGAGCAGCGGCACGAGATCGAGACCGAGACGCCCAAGTCGCTCGTGCTGCTCGCCTTCCCGACCACCGACGGCATGCAGCCACGGCTGCGCCGCGCGCTGCACCTGCTCGGCGTCGTCGTGAACGACCGCCTGCGGGTCGAGGTCCGCGAGCGGCTCGGAGCCTCCTACAGCCCCGGCGCGGGCGCGGAATCGAGCACCGCCTACCCCGGCGTGGGCCACGTGATGATCCAGGCCATGGCCGCGCCCGACGACGTGCCGCGGCTGGTCGAAGCCTGCCTCGGCGTCGCCCGGACGCTCGCGGAGGAGGGCGTGAGCGCCGAGGAGCTGGCGCGCCTCAAGGGGCCCCTCTTGGCCCAGCTCCGCGACCGGATGCGGACCAACGACTTCTGGCTCGAGGCGATCGGCGAGGTCCACCCGCGTCCCACCGCGCTCGAGGAGGCGCGCACGATCGTCGCGCACATCGAGTCGATCGACGCCGAGCGGATCAGCGAGCTGGCCGCGACCTATTTGAAGCCGGAGCGGGCCTCCAAGCTCGTCGTGAGCCCGAAAGCCGCCGCGAAGGACTGATCGGCCCTCAGCCGAGCGCCGCGAGGGCCATGTCCAGATCGCGCGCCAAGTCGGCGCCGTCCTCGATCCCGACCGACAGGCGGATCAAGCCCTCCGGCGCGTCCTCGCCCTTCCAGCGCGCGCGCCGCTCCCACGACGACTCGACGCCGCCGAAGCTGGTCCCGGGTCGGATCAGCCTCGAGCCGCGAACCACGGCCTCGGCCGCTGCCGCGCCGCCTTCGACCTCGAACGAGAGCAGCGGGCCGAACCCGCGCGGCATCTGGGCGCGCGCCAGCTCGAGGCAAGCTCCGGCGAGGCCGGGGTAGTGAACGCGGCGCGCGCGCGGGTCCCGCTCCAGCCTCTGCGCGAGGGCCAGCGCGGTCTCGGACTGGCGCCCGATGCGCAGCGGGAGCGTGCGCAGCCCGCGCAAGGCGATCCAGGCCTCGACCGGGCCGGCGATCCCGCCGGCGTGCGTGCGCCACGCACGCAGCCGCTCGAGCAGCGCTGCGTCGCGCGTTGAGATCGAGCCGAGCACGACGTCCGCGTGGCCCGCGGCCGCCTTCGTGAGCGAGGTGACCGTCGCGTCGGCTCCCAGCTCGAGCGGTCGCTGCAGCGCCGAGGTGGCGGTGGTGTTGTCCACCACCAGCCGCGCTCCCGCCCGCCGCGCGAGCCGCGCGAGCGCGCCCAGGTCCTGCACGCGCAGGAACGGGTTGGTCGGGGTCTCGGCCCAGATCGCCGCGGCGCCGCGGGCGAGCTCGCGCTCCACCGCCCCCAGGTCGGTGAGATCGACCACCGCCGGCTCGACCCCGCGCCGCTCGAGCATCCGCGCCAGCGCCCGGGTGCCGTAGTAGCCGTCGTGGGGGAAGAGGACCCGCGGCCGCTCCTCGGTGAGCGCCGCGACCAGGGCGAACGACGCAGCTTGGCCGGAGGCGAAGACCAGGGCCGTCGCCTCCTCCAGCTCGCCCAGGGCGGCCTCGAGCGCCTCCCACGTCGGGTTGCCGTGCCGCCCGTAGGCGTACGGGAGCTCCGCGGGATCGCCGGCGGAGAGGTAGGTCGCCGCCAAATGGATCGCGGGCGCGCTCGGCGCCCCGCTCACGCGCCGCTCGCCGGCGTGGACCGCGCGGGTGGCGGGATCGAGGCCCATGGCGCTCCAGCGTACCCGGATCGGCGCGCTCACGCGGCGGGTGCCGCGTGAGCCGGCGGACGTCTCTCGCGCCGGCATAGGCTCCACGCCCCGGGCGGCCGCGGCAGAACGCGGTATCCTGGCCGTGCTCGAGGCCCGACTCGGTCAGGAGAGGAGATGGCCATGGTCACCTTCGCAAGGCTCGCATGTGCGGCGGCGTGGATCGCCGCCGCGCCCTCGGTACAGGCGCAGCACGCGGCGGACGTCGCGCCGGCGCGCAGCGGCGGCGCTGTGGACGCCCCGGCGCCGACCTGGGTGCGGCCAGTGCGCGCCAGCCTGCCCGAAAGCAGCGCCGCACTGCTCTTCGACAACGGTCCTTGGATCACGCAGCTCGGCGTCGGGTTCGGCGGCGCCGACGTCAGCGAGATCGAAAGCGGCTTGAACACCTTCGGGCTGAACTGCACGCAAGGCACGGCGCGCCTGGCCGATGACTTCGTCGTGCCGGTGAACGACAGTTGGACGCTCACCGACATGACTTGGCGCAGCTACATGACCAACGGCGGTCCGAGCACCAACTACTCCGGCGCCACCGTCCAGATCTGGAACGGCCCGCCCCCGAGCGGCACCGTGGTCGCCGGCGATCTGACGACGAACCGCTACATGAGCCACGCCTTCAGCAACGTGTACCGCATCGTGGCCGGCGCCTTCGGCGACACCGCCCGCGCGGTCATCGACGTGAAGGTCGACATGTCCTGGGTGCCCGCGCTCTCCCCCGGCACCTACTTCGTCGACATCGCGGTGACGGGGTCGGGCGGCGCTTCCGGTCCCTGGACCAACGTGACCGTGCCGTGGGACCCCTCCGACAGCGGCCTGCAGTTCTTCGGCGGGACGTGGAACGTCACCACCGCGGGACAGGGCTCGGGTCCCGTCGACTTCCCCTACACGCTGGAGGGGTTCTCCGACGCGTGCACCGGCAACGTGTCGATCTACTGCACGGCCAAGGTCAACTCGTCCGGCTGCACGCCGGCCATCCACGCCGTCGGCTTCCCGGTCGAGAACTCCGAGGGCGGATTCGACCTCTTCGCGACCGAGGTCCTGAACGCGAAGTTCGGCTTGCTCTTCTACGGCAAGACCGGTGCGAGCAGCGCACCCTTCCAGGGTGGGTTCCTCTGCGCCCAAACTCCGATCACCCGCACGCTCCCGCAGAGCTCCGGGAGCGGCGGCACGCCGCCCTGCGGCGGGGTGTTCAAGCTCGACTTCAACACCTACGCCCTCAGCGGGGCCGACCCGGCGCTGGTATCGGGCCAGAGCGTGTGGGCGCAGTACTGGAGCCGAGACCCGGCCAGTCCAAGCACCACGAGCCTGACCAACGCGGTCGAGTTCACGATCTGCGAGGACCCGCCGCCGTTCAAGAACATGGTGTGGAGCAACACGCTGGTGCCCTTGAGCAACGCCGGGGCGTTCAACCACACGGCGACGCTCAACGGCCTGATCACGGTGAGCTCGAACGCGGCGCCCAACGGTTCGGTCGGCGTGGTCTTCGACGACGGGAGCATGGCGACCGTCCAGCAGATGCCCTCCGGCTCGACGCTCATCATGACGGCAGGCAGCACGCTCGACCTGCTCACTCCCGGCACCGGACCGGGTGACGACAACGCACTGCTCAACGGCAACCCGATCAGCCTCCAGTCGATCCTCAACACGCTCGAGCTGAACGTTTCTCAGGGGGTCCCACCGAACTCGATGGCTCCCGCGGTCCGCGCCATGCTCGCCTTCGGCTCGCTGGCCCGCACCCAGCCCTGGACCGACAACGTGGCCGTGGCCAAGCTGGGCTTCCTCGGCGACGCGTGGGTCTCCTGGTGCAAGTCGTCGGTGGTCGCCGCCCTCTCCTCGCTCAGCTTGAGGGAGACGACCATCTGCAACGTCGACTGCGCGTCGGGTGGGACCGTGTCGCTCGGAGGGTGGCGCGTGCCCTGCGCGGAACTCTGCATCTCGGGCGCCTTCATCGGCCTGCCCGCCGCGCGGACGGTGCTGGAGGGCCTCTGGAACCCCTGAGACGCCTCGCGCTCAGGTCAGGAGCGATCCCGAGCGGGGCCCGAGCAGCCCCTTGAGGCGCGACATCACGTTCGAGTGGATCTGGCACACGCGGCTCTCGGTGAGCGCCAGCATCTCGCCGATCTCGCGCATCGTGTGCCCGACCTGGTAGTACTGCTCGATGATGAAGCGCTCCTTGTGGGTCAGGGAGCGGGTGATGTAGACCATCAGGTCGCGGCGGTGCAGCTCGCCGATCGGGTCGGTGGCGGTGCGGTCCTCCACCACCTCGACCTTCTCCATCGCGTTGTCGTCGTCGCGGTCGTCCCAGCGCTCGGAGAGCGAGAAGATGGTCTTGGCGCGGGCGCTCGAGATCTCCTGCGAGAGCTCGGCGTGGTCCATGCGCAGGGCGTCGGCCAGCTCGGCGTGGGTGGGCTCGCGGCCGTACTCGCCCTGCAGGCGCTGGAGCGTCTTCTCGATCCGACCGGCCTTGAGGCGCACCAGGCGCGGCACCCAGTCCTGGGAGCGGAGCTGGTCGAGGATCGAGCCGCGGATGCGCGTCGTGCAGTAGGTCTTGAACTTGATCCCGCGCGAGGGATCGAAGCCGCGGATCGCGTCCATCAGGCCGAAGAGGCCTGCGCTGACCAGGTCGTCCAGCTCGATCGACTTGGGCAGCGTCTGGAGCAGCCGCTCGGCGATGTGCTTGACGAGCGGGTGGTGCAGCTCGATCAGGACGTTGCGCAGGGCCTGGATCCAATCCTCGTCGCGCGGCTTGGCGGCGATCGCCTTGCGGTAGTGGGTCCAGATCTCCTCGGTGGGCAGCGCGCGCAGCTCCTCCGCGGAGGGACGGCGCTCGCTGGCCACGGCGGCGGGCTTCTTGCGCGGCCGCTTGCCGCCGGCGGGAGAGGGTTTCCTCGGGCTCATGCGGATCCGCGGTTGGTTAGTACTTCACGAGCGAGTGCACGGGCACGTCGCCCAGGCGCTTGCGGCCGTGCAGGAAGCTCAGCTCGATCACGAAGCAGCAGGCCACCGGCTGGCCGCCGATCCGGCGTACCAGCTTGAGCGCGGCCTCCATGGTGCCGCCGGTGGCCAGGAGGTCGTCGACCATGAGCACGCGCCGGCCCCCGTCGACGGCGTCGACGTGGATCTCGATCGTGTCGCGGCCGTACTCCAGCTCGTAGGACTCCGCGGCGGTCTTCCAGGGCAGCTTGCCCGGCTTGCGGATCGGCACGAAGCCCTTGCGGTTCCGGGTGGCCAGGGCGGTGGCGAAGATGAACCCGCGGGACTCGATGCCGCACACGAGGTCGTAGCTCGCGGGCTCCACGAGCGAGCTGAGCTGGTCGATGGACTCGCTCAGCCCCTGCGGGCTCTGGAGCAGCGGCGTGATGTCCTTGAAGAGGATCCCGGGCTTGGGGAAGTCGGGGACGTCGCGGATGTAGCTCTCGACCACGCGCTCCTCCGTCGGAGGCCGGGGCCCCGATGTACGGGAAGGGGGCTGCACAGGGGGCTGCGAAGCGGCTGCTGGAAAGGGGGCCGTCGCAGGTGATCGGATCCCCCGCGGCGGCCTTGAGCGGCGATTGTCTACATTTCCTCGGGCGCAGCCAAGCCGAGCAGCCGCAAACCGCTGGCGAGCACCTGCTTGGAGGCGCGGATCAGCCCGAGTCGGGCGGCCGAGAGGGCCGGGTCCACGCCCAAGACGCGGTTTTCCGCGTACCAGCTGTTCAGGTCGCGGCACAGGCCCAGGAGATAGACCGAGACCTGGGAAGGCTCCGCGTCGCGGGCGGCCGAGCGCACCACGTCCGGGAAGCGGCCGAGGCGCACCAGGATGGGCCCGGCTTCCTCGAGCTGGGAAAGGTCGGGGATCGCCCCCGAGGCGAGCGCGCGGTCGGTGGCCGCTTTGCGCAGGATCGAGGCCAGGCGGGCGTGGGTGTACTGGACGTAGGGCCCGGTCTCGCCCTCGAAGGAGAGCACCTCGCCGATGTCGAAGACGACGTCGCGGATCCTCTCGCGCTTGAGGTCGTTGAAGATCACGGCGCCGATGCCGACCTCTTCGGCGACCTCCTCGCGCCCGGCCAGGTCGGGGTTCTTCTCGGCGACGATGCGCTGGGCCTCGGCGACGACCGCGTCGAGCACCTCGTCGAGGAAGACCACCTGGCCCTTGCGGGTGCTCATCTTCCCCTCGGGCAGGCGCAGCATGCCGAAGTCGACGTGCTCGACGCGCTCCTCCCAGGGGATGCCCATGCGCTTCAATACGCCCTTGAGCTGGCGGAAGTGCAGCTTCTGATCGGAGCCGACCACGTACAGGCAGCGCTCGAAGGCGAACTCCTCCCAGCGGTGGAAGAGCGCCGCCAGGTCGCGCGTGGCGTAGAGGGTCGTGCCGTCGCTCTTGCGCAGCAGGCACGGCGGCATCCCCTTCTCGATCGGCTCCAGGTCGACGACCAACGCCCCCTGCGACTCCTGGAGGATGCCGGCGGCGCGCACGCGCTCCACGGTCGGCTCGAGGTGCGGCTCGTAGAAGGCCTCGCCGCGCACCAGGTCGAAGCGCACGCCCAGCCGCCGGTAGACCTTGTCGAACTCGCGCAGCGAGAGCTCGGTCAGGTGGCGCCAGATCCGGCGCACCTCGCCCTCCTCGCCGCTCTCCAGCTCGCGGAAGGCGGCCCGCGCGGCCTCGGCCAGCGAGGGGTCGCGATCCTCCTCCTCGTGGTAGCGGACGTAGAGCGCGAGCAGCGAGCGGATCGGCGCGCCTTCCAGGTCGACCGTGTCGCCCCAGCGCTGGATCGCGGCCACGAGCTTGCCGAACTGCGCGCCCCAGTCGCCGATGTGGTTGATGCCGACCGTGCGGTAGCCGAGCGCATCGTGGAGGCGCTGGATCGCGGCGCCCAGGATCGTCGAGCGCAGGTGCCCGACGTGCATGGGCTTGGCGATGTTGGGCGAGGAGAGGTCGATGACGATGGTCCGCCCGCGCCCCTCGTCGGACCCGCCGTAGCGCTCGCCCTGCCCCTCGATCGACGCGAACAGCGCCGCCGCCAGCAGCCCGCGGTCGATCCGGAAATTGACGTAGGGGCCGGTGGCGAGGGCGGCGACGTCGTCCAGCTCTCCGTCGAGCGCCCGTGCCAGGTCCGCCGCGATCTCCGCCGGCGCCCGCCGCTGCGCCTTGGCCAGGGCGAAGCATGGGAAGGCCAGATCGCCGAGCTTGGGATCGCGCGGATGCTCGAGGCGCAGCTCTCCCCGCGCCAGGCCGGTGCGGCGCGCCAAGGCCTCGAGGATCTGGTCGACGAAGCGCTGCATGCCGGGAAAGTACCGCATCTCGGCAACTGGGCAACTTCTGAGTCGTAGTCAAAGTTCTACTTTCTCGCGCGGCCGGAGGCCGGCGGAGAAAGTAGAACTTTGACTAC
>DATKBQ010000670.1:0-13360 GCA_035546375.1 Planctomycetota bacterium
GAGGACGGCCACGCGCCAGGCTCCGCGCGCGAGCGACCACCAGGCGGGAAGCGCGAAGAGGTCGTAGTAGAAGCCCTGGCCCAGGAGCCCCTTGCGCGGGATCCAGACCGACTGGAACGAGTCCAGGCCTTCGTTCACCTGGAGCAGCCGCATCGGGCCCCAGCGCGGATCCTCGACCACCCTCAGCGACTGGTAGGCGGACTCGCGGGCGGCGAGGAGCGCCTGGCCCTCGGCGAGTGGAGGCAGCCGCAGGCGGCCGAGCGCGACACCGCTCGCCGCCACGGCGAGCAGCGCGACGGCCAGCGCGCCGCTCTCTCGCCCGATTCCGCCGCGCGGCCCTCCGGAGCGGCGCGCGCCGGCGAGCGCCGCCGCGGCGAGCATTGCCATGACTGCGGCCGTCAGGCCCAGGCTCCAGCGCAACCCGAAGCCGGGGATCAGCCAGTGCGTCGTCGCGAACGTGCCGGCCAGGCTGCCTAGGGTCGAGGCGCAGAGCACCTGCCCGCCGGCGGAGCCGGCGTGGGAGCCTTGGCGCACGGCCACCAGCTCCACGCACAAGGGGCCCACGCAGCCGAGCAGGGCCGCCGGCAGGAAGAACAGGCACAGGGTCGCGGCGAGGCTGCCCCACAGCCACACGCCGGCGGCCTCGTGCAGGGCGAGCCCCTCGGGCAGGAACGCGCCGCACACCGGTCCGGCCAGGGCGGGGAGCCAGGCGGTGAAGGCCGCCGACGCGCACAGGACCAGCCCGAGCGAGACGAGCGGGCGGCGCCCGCTCGCGAGGCGCGCGCCGGCGAGGTAGCCGACGGCGAGCGCGAGCAGGATCACGCCGATCACGTTGGTCCACACCCCGGTGCTGGCGCCGAACCAGGGGGCCATGAGCCGCACGGCAGCGAGCTCGACCACGAGGGTGCAAAGACCGGCGACCGCCGCCAGCGCGAGGATCCTTGCGCTTCCCACGGGCGTTGGATCAGGCGCGCGCGACGGCGGTGGCTGCGCCGGGCGCGGCTCGGCTCGGGCTAGCTCGGCAGATCGTAGTCCCTCGTCGCCACGTAGAGCTTGCCGGCGTCGTTGGTTCCGCGCATGAAGAGCTCGAGCAGGTCGTCGAGGCTGCGCCGGATCTGGTTCTCCTGCTCCTCGCCGTTGAGCACGATCTTGATCGGCTTGGAGAGGTCGACGATCTCGTCGTTGAAGAACAGCCTCACCGAGCGGACGCCGGTGCCCTGGATCTTGATCGTGTTGGTCGCCTTGTCGGCCTCCGCGGTGACGATCGCGCCCTCCTGGCCCTCGCTCGGCGGCACCTCGACCCAGTAGGCCTTGATCGGGATCGGCGAGCCGGGTACCAGCGTGATCTTGGAGGGGTTCGCGACCCGCGGGTGCTCCTGGATCCAGGTCCAGATCTCCGCCGGCTGCGCCTCCGGGGCGAGGTGGCAGTTGTCGTACCCGCCTTTCTTGATCTCCTCGGCGAAGGCGCTCGCCTGGGCGCCGCCGCCCTGGAAGAAGGTCGGCAGGTTGCGGAAGTTCTGCCAGCCCGTCGTGCCCGCGTCGCCCGCGCGGCCGATCACGCCCGCGAAGAGCTGCGGGTACTTCGAGGCCAGGTTCATCACGGCCGCCACGCCGGTCTCGCGGCCGACCAGGTACAACCGGTCGCGGTCGACGGCGTAGCGATTGCGCACGTCGGCGTAGGTGAACATCAGGGCCGAGATCCCGCCCGGCTCGCCGTCGGGGGTCCGCTGCTCGGTCCACGTCGCGGGGTCCTCGGGCATCTCGACGGCGACGAGGATGGCGCCGTCGCGCACCTCGCGCTCGGTCCACTGCTCGGTCAGGAACTGCTCGGGATCGAAAGGCTTGCCGTCTTGCATCCCCGGCGCGATCAGCAGCAGCGGGTACGGTCCGCTGGTCGCCTTGTAATCGGAGGGCAGCCAGATCGCGTAGTTCACCCCCCCATCGGGCGTGTCCGCCGTCGCGGCGACCACCTTGCCCGTGTTCCTCGGGTTCTTGTACTCGCTCGACTGCAAGAGGGCCTTGCCCAGGTCCGCGGTGCGCGCCAGCGCAACCTGCACCGGGTCCTCGGCGTTGCGGTCGATGCGCTTGCCGGCCTTCTCGAGGATCGAGACCATGTCCTCGCGGAGCTTGGACTGGTCCTTGAGGCTCCCCTGCTTCTCCACGTACTTGCCGATGGCCCGGCCGAGGTCTCGGATCTCCTGGGCGTTGAAGCCCTGGGGCGCGGCCCGTAGACCGGCGCCGGCGGCGAGGAGCGCAGTGGCCGCAAGGGCGGCGCGGAGGATTCGCGAGTTCAGCATGGGGAGTGGTAGTCCGGGGTCCGGGGCCGGCAACAGCTTGGCGATGGAGGGTGCGCCGGTCCAGGGCGAGCCCTGGAGGGGCCTCACTCGAGATCGGCCCAGCGCACGGCGCCGCCGCCCACCTCGACCCGGCCGATGCGCAGCGGCTCCTCCTGGGCCCGGCGGAGCCCTTCTTCGACCTCCGGGAGGTCCGCCGGCTCGACGAAGAGCACCATGCCGATTCCCATGTTGAAGGCCCGGTAGGCCTCCTCGCGCTCCACCCGGCCCGTTTCGCAAAGGAAGCGAAAGAGCCGCGGGACCTCCCAGCTCCGGCGGTCGATCCAGGCGTCGCAGCTCCCGAGCACGCGCGGGACGTTGTCCGTCAGGCCGCCGCCGGTGATGTGCGCCATGGCGGCGATGCGGCCCGCCTCGAGCAGCGGCCAGAGCGGCGCCAGGTAGGAGCGGTGCTCGGCGAGCAGCGCCTCGCCGACGCTCGCGCCGCCCAGGGCCTCCGGCCGGTCGGTGAGCGCCAGACCCGCGACGTCGAAGAGGATCCGGCGCGCCAGCGAGTAGCCGTTGGTGTGCAGGCCTGCCGAGCGCAGGCCGAGCAGGACCTGTCCGGGGCGGACGCGGCTGCCGTCGAGCAGCTTCTCGCGCTCGACGACGCCGACGATGAACCCGGCGAGATCGAAATCGCCGGGTGCGTAGAGGCCCGGCATCTCCGCCGTCTCGCCGCCGAGCAACGCCAGGCCGTTGTCGCGGCAGGCGTCGGCGCAGCCGCGGATCAGCTCGGAGACGACCTCGGGGTCCAGCCGGCCCACGGCGACGTAGTCCATGAAAAAGAGCGGCCGCGCGCCCTGCACCAGGATGTCGTTGATGCAGTGCTGCACCAGGTCGCGCCCCACGCCGGTGTAGACGCCGGCGCGCTTGGCGACCTCGAGCTTCGTGCCCACGCCGTCGGCGCTGGCCACGAGCAGCCCCTCGCCGCAGCCCATGCGCGCGAGGTCGAACAGCCCGCCGAAGAGGCCGATGTCCCCCTCCACGCCGGCCGTGTCGCTGGCGCGGATCGCAGCGCGCGCGCGCTCGACGGCGTCGTACTTCTTCTGGATGTCCACGCCCGCGTCGGCGTAGGTCACGGGGCGCTGCGCCGCGCGGGGAGTCGCCTCGGGGGCTCGCTTCTCCATCTCCGTCCCGGGATCGGCCGGCGCGTCCGCGCGCAGCCGCTCCAGGATGCGGCGAGTATTGTCGAAGCCGACGTTCGCTGGAAGGGCGTGCAGCGGGAACCAGCGCGCCTCGAGGGCGTCGTCGCCGGGCTCCAGCTCGCCGCCGACCCAGCGGCAGAGGTACACGGCGAGGTTCGCCGGCCGGCGCCCCACGCCGGGCACGTAGCAGAGCTCGAGCAGCGCGCCGGCCTCGACCTCCAGCCCCGACTCCTCGCGCACCTCCCGCTCCGCGGCCCGCTGCGGCGTCTCGTCGGCCTCCTGGTAGCCCGCCGGCAGCGCCCAGTCCCCCCGGTGGGGCTCCAGCGCGCGGCGGATCAGGAGCACGCGTCCGCCGCCGTCGAGCACGACCCCCGCTGCGGCCCCGGCGGGGCTCTGGTAGTCGACGAAGCGGCAGCTCGGGCAGCGCGCGCGCTCCCGCCCCTCGATCCGCTCGGGCACCAGGCGCGAGCCGCACAGGGGGCAATGGCGGATTTCGCCGGCCGTCTCGCTCACCGGCTTGGGGGCGCGCGCTTTCCGCGGCCGGGACGAGGGCCTAGAGTGGCGGTGGACACCGGGGTAGGCAGTCTAACGGGGACTCCGGCCCGAACCGACGAGCCGACCTCCACTTGGACCAGCAAGGCAAGCCTGCGCGAATCGATTGGACGCGCCGCGCCGAGGGCGCGGCTGGGGCATGCGCGCCCTCCTAGTCCTCGGCAGCACCGGCTCCATCGGCACCCAGGCCCTGGACGTCGTGCGCGCGAGCCCGGGGCACTTCCGGATCGAGGCCCTGGCGGCGGGGAGGTCCTGGCAGGCGCTCCTGGAGCAGGCGCGCGAGTTCCGCCCGCGGCTGGTGGCGGTCACCGATCCCGAGGCCGCCGCGGCGCTGCGCGCCGAGCTCGACCCCGCCGTCGCCCTCGTCGACGGGCCCCAGGCGCTCGAGCAGGCCGCTGCCGAGGCGGACTACGACCTCGCCGTGCATGGCGTCGTCGGCGCGCGCGGACTCCTGCCCTCGGTGCGCGTCCTCGAGCGCGGCCGCGCGCTGGCGCTGGCCAACAAGGAGTCGCTGGTCCTCGCCGGCGCCGAGCTGATGGAGCTCTCGCGCAAGAGCGGCGCACCGCTGCTCCCGGTGGACAGCGAGCTGTGCGCCATCCACCAGTGCCTGCGCGGGGAGCGCGCGCGCGACGTGCGCCGCGTCGTCCTGACCGCCAGCGGCGGCCCCTTCCGCGACGCTTCTCCCGAGGAGCTGGAGCGGGCGACGCCCGAGGCCGCGCTGCGCCACCCCAACTGGAGCATGGGGCCGCGCATCACCGTCGGATCGGCCACGCTGATGAACAAGGCCCTCGAGGTGATCGAGGTGCACCACCTCTTCGGCCTCTCCGGCGAGCAGATCGCGGTCGCGATTCATCGCCAGTCGCTCGTGCACTCGCGGGTGGAGCTAGTCGACGGCTCCGTCCTGGCGCAGATGGGGCCGCCGGACATGCGCGGGCCGCTGCACTACTGTCTGCACCATCCCGAGCGCGCCGCCGCGCCCCTCGCCGGCTTCGATCCGGCGCGGTTCGCCCTCTTGAGCTTCGAGGAGGTCGATCCCGAGCGCTTCCCCGCCCTCGAGCTCGGCTATCGCTGCGTCGCGGCCGGCTCCGACGCGGGAGCCGTGCTCAACGCCGCCGACGAGGTCGCCGTGGAGGCCTTCCTCGAG
This sequence comes from Planctomycetota bacterium, assembly GCA_035546375.1. Classification (GTDB taxonomy): domain Bacteria; phylum Planctomycetota; class UBA1135; order UBA1135; genus DATKBQ01. The sequence goes on from DATKBQ010000670.1 coordinate 5,175, forward strand.
GGCCGCATCGGCTTCGGCGACATCGTGCGAGTCAACGCGGCGGTGCTGGAGCGCCGCCCGGGGCTCGCCGGGAGCGTCGAGCGCCTGCTGGAGGCCGACCGCGCCGCCCGCGACCTGGCGCGGGAGGAGATCGAAGCCCTGACGGCCGCCCGATCTGGAAGCTTCGCCGCCGCGGTCGAAAGAGACCCCACGGGACTGTCCCGCCCATGAGCCTGATCGAGATCCTGCGCTACCTCCAGGTGGCGATCGGCATCGGCCTCGTCATCTTCGTGCACGAGGCCGGCCACTTCATCGCCGCGCGCCTGTGCAAGGTGGACGTGGAGGTCTTCAGCCTGGGGTTCGGCCCGAAGCTCTTCGGCTGGCGCCGGCGCGGGACGCTCTACCAGCTCGCCCTCGTGCCGCTGGGCGGCTACGTGAAGATGACCGGCGAGGACCCCGGCGGCGGCCCGCCGCGCCCGGGCGACCTGCGCTCCAAGAGCGTCGGCCAGCGCTTCTTCATCTTCTCGGGCGGCGTCCTGATGAACGTCGCCTTCGGCCTGGTCGTCTTCCCGATCCTGCTCTCGATCGGCGTGCCGTTCGTCGAGCCGGTGATCGGCCGCGTGGAGCCCGGCGGCCCGGCCTGGCACGCGCGCATCATGCCCGGCACGCGCGTGCTCGAGGTGAACGGCAACCGCGTCGTCGACTTCAGCTTCATCCTGCCCGAGATCGCCCTCGGCGACCCGGATCGCGCGCACCTCCTGGTGCTCGAGCCCGGCGCGAGCGCGCCGCGCGAGGTGGTCCTCGATCCGCGCTACGACGAGGTGATGGGCTTGAACTCGATCGACGTCGGGCCCGCCCACGATCCCGACGGCAAGCTCGAGGTCGCGCCCGATTCGCCGGCCGCCCGGGCCGGGCTGCGGAGCGGAGACCAGCTCTTGGCCGTCGAGCGGGTCCCATCCCACCTGCCGCTCCCCGACCAGCTCGGCGCCGCGTTCAACGGCGGAGGCCCGATCACCCTGCGCATCCGGCGCGAGGGGGAGCCGCTCGAGATCACGGTGGCCCCCGAGCGCGTGAAGGCCGGCCCGCCCGTGCTCGGCGTCTCGCCGCCCTACCATCACCTAGTCGACCTGCGCCCCAACCCGGACGCGGCGCGCCTGGGGCTCGAGCGCGGCGATCGCATCGTCTCCGTGGAGGGCCGGGCGCTCCTCGATCCCTACGACCTCGAGCTGGCCTTGGCCTCCGCCGAGGGCGAGATCGAGTTCGCGGTCCTGCGCTCGGGACGGCGGATGGAGCTCGCGATCCCGCCGATCCCTCCCGAGCGGGCGCTGGCGCTGGCGAGTGACTTGGCGCTGCGCTCGGACGTCGAGTCGACCCGGGTCGTGGTCGCGCCCGGCTCCGCCGCCGAGGCGGCGGGCCTGCGTACCCTCGACCGCATCGTCGCGATGGACGGAGCGCCGATCGCGGCTTGGAAGGACTTGCGCGCGCGGACCGAGGAAGCGGCGCGAGGCGCTCGCGCGCTGCGGCTCGACGTGGAGCGGCCCGCGGCCGAAGGAGTCGAGCTCTTGGCGCTGAGCGTCCAGCCCGCGCCGCGCGAGGTCCCCACCTACGGCTTCCGACTCGAGGAGGCGAGCTACATCTACCAGGCCGCCAGCCCATGGGAGGCGGTCACCGTCGGGGTCCACAGCTCGTGGAAGTTCATCGCCGACGCTTGGCTGACCGTGAAGCGCATCCTGCTCGGCCAGGTCAGCGGCGAGAACCTGGGCGGGATCATCACCATCGGCGCCGTGTCGTACAACTGGGCCTCGGTCGGGATCGTCAAGCTGCTCTTCTTCCTCTGCATCCTCAGCCTGAACCTCGCCTTCCTGAACGTGCTGCCGATCCCGGTGCTCGACGGCGGCCACCTGTTCTTCCTCCTGGTGGAGAAGGTCAAGGGCTCTCCGGTCTCGGAGCGCGTGCTCGGATACAGCCAGATGGTCGGGCTGGTCCTGATCCTCTCGCTGATGGTCTACGTGACCTACAACGACCTGATGCGCTGGGTGTTCCGGGAGTAGGCCTCCCCCGCCGTCCTCGAAGCGCGTGGATCGTCGCGAGCTGCGTCCTGGGGCCTCGCGTGCTTGGGGTCGGCTCCTGCGCCTCTCGCTCGCGCCCTCGGCGGCGGCCGACGTCGCCGCCGGCCTCGTCCTCGGCGGGTTCGGGGCCTGGCCCGGCGGCGCTGCACCGTGGCTCTTGCTCGCCGCCTCGCTCTGCGTCTACCACGGCGGCATGGCCCTCAACGACTGGGCCGACCGCGAGGCGGACGTGCGCACGCGGCCCGATCGGCCGATCCCGTCCGGCGCGATCCCGCCGCGCGCGGCCCTCGCCGCGGGCCTCGGGCTCGAGCTGGCGGGCATCGCGCTCGCGTGGCTGGCCAGCCCGCGCGCCGGCCTGTGGGTCCTCGCGATCGCGGCGCTCGCGGTCTCCTACGATCTCGCGGGCCGCGGGCCGCTGCGCGGGCCGCTGCTCCTCGGGGCTTGCCGCGCGCTCAACCTGGGCCTCGGCGTGTACTTCCCGGGGCTGCTCGCATCGCAGCCGGTTTCCGCGGCTCCCGCGGGCGGCTGGATCCCGTGCGCCCTGTACGGGCTCTACGTCGTCTTCGCCTCGCGGCTCGCGCGGCTCGAGGACGAGGAGGACCCGCGCCCACTCGGCTCGCGCCCGCGCCGCGCATTGCTCCTCGCGGCGGGCGCGCTGGTTTGCTTGCCTTTCGTCGATCCGTACGGCCCCGGCCTCGCCTTCAGCCCGCTCGCCGGCGCGATCGCGTGGATCGCCGCCTTCGGCCTCGCGAGCGCGGCGCTGGGGACTCGCGAGTGGAGCCGCGCAGCGGTCGGCCGTGCGAGCGGCCTCGCGCTGCGCAGGCTCTTGGCCTTCACTGCGGCCTGCGCCGCGCTCGCCGATCCGCTCCGCACCAGCGCGTGGATCGTCGCGGCGGCGATCCTGTGCGGCTATCCGTTGTCGTGGCGGCTGCGCCGCGTCTTCCCGCCCACGTGAGAGAGCTGGGCCAAGCCTCAGCTCCGTGGAAGCCACCCTGACGCTCGGGAGTCTTGCCATCCTCGGCGAGCAATCCCCGGAAGCCGATGCACGCGCCGCGCCTGGCGGCGCGGCTGCGGCACATGCTCGCTTCGCTGGCCCCCGAAACCGATGCACGCGCCGCGCCTGGCGGCGCGGCTGCGGCACATGCTCGCTTCGCTCGCGTGCCGCTGCGGCTATCCGTTGTCGTGGCGGCTGCGCCGCGTCTTCCCGCCCACGTGAGGCACCTGGGCCAAGCGCTGGGCGAGCCAGTCGCGCGCCTCCGCCTCGGTCCGCAAGCGCCGGTCGAGCTGCAGGAGCTCCGCCTCCTCGAGGAACTCGCTCCACAGCGGGCCGCGCGGGACGCCGAGCTCCTCCAGGAGCGCCGGTTGCACCAGCGGCTCCGGGAAGAGCTCCTCGCGCGCGAGCGCCGCGCCGAACTCGGCCAGCTCGTCGACCGGCGCGGCGCGGCGCTCGTTCGCCGCGCGCCAGGCGCGCAGGAGACGCTCGGCCGTGGGCCAGCGCTCGCTGCGGACGATCAGGATGCGCCGCGCGCGCGAGGCCAGGGCCTCGGAGAAGAGGAACTCCGCCTCGCGCTGGAGGCGCCACAGCTCGAGCACCGCCGCGCGGAGCGCACGCGAGGGCCGCAGCGCATCTAGAACCGCGCTGGCGGCCTCGAAGTCGCCCGGGACCGCGGCAGGCTCGCGCGGGCTGGGATCCAAGAGCAGCGCCAAGCCCGGAGCGAGGCCGGGCGCGTCGCCCAGGTGCTCCAGGGCGCGCAGGCGGGTCGCCTGGGCGTCCCCGGAGTCGAGGTCGGGCGGATGCAGAGGGTCTTGTCCCGGGATGAGCCGCGGGAGCAGCTCCAGCTCCATCAGGAGGCGCACCGCCCGGGCGCTGCCGCGGCCCTCGAGCATGCGCTCCAGCTCGCCCAGCCGGCGCTCGACGCTGATCCGCTCGAGCACCTCGGCCTGGGCCCGCGCGGCGTCCGAGGCGCGGGGATCGATCTCCAGATCGAGCGCCGCCGCCAGCCGCGCCATCCGCGCCAGCCGCAGCCCGTCCTCGCGGAAGCGCTGCGCCGGGTCGCCCACGCAGCGCAGGCGCCGCGCGCCGAGATCCTCGAGGCCGCCCTGCGGATCGCGCACGCTGTCGTCCAGCGGGTCGAGGTACAGGGCGTTGCAGGTGAAGTCGCGGCGCTCGGAATCCTCCTCCACGCTTTTGCCGTAGCGCACCTCGTCGGGCCGCCGCGCATCGCTGTAGCCGGACTCCGAGCGGAAGGTGGTGAGCTGCACCTCGCGGCCGTGCGCGCGCACGATCACCGTCCCGAAGGCCTTGCCCACCGCCGTGGTGTGCTCGAAGAGCCGCTCGACCTCCTCGGGCGGCGCGGCGGAGGCCATGTCGACGTCGAGCGGCTCGAGTCCGAGCGCGAGGTCGCGCACCGCGCCGCCGACGATCCATCCGCGGTGGCCCGCGCCGGCGAGCCGCTGCGCGACCTCGCGCGCGATCGCGAGCCACGGCTCCGGCAGGAACCGCACCGAGGGCCTGCGCATCCTGCTTGAAGCGTAGCAAAGCCGCGCGCAGAATCGTCCGCGTGAGCCCGTCCACGCTCCCCGCGCGAGCCCGCGCCGGCGCGCTGCGCCCGCAGGCGGCGGGGACCCTGGTCGCGATCGCGACCGTGGTGCTCCTGGTCTCGCTCCCGCGCCTGCGGGATTTCGCGCTGCGCGAGAACGAAGGCGACGCCCAGCGATTGGTGAGTCGCCTGGGCGCCATCGCCGAGCGGGAAGGGGCGCGATCGATCCGCGAGCTGATCGAGGGCCAGCCGGGGCTCACCCGCCAGCTCGACGACGCGGAGTTCCTCGAGGAGGGAAGGCTGCTCCGCCGGCACGGCTATCTCTTCGACCTCGCGGCCGGTGCTTCGGAGCCCTCGGGTGCTTCGGGCGCGTCGCGCGCGGTGCGCGGCTGGCCTTGGGCCCACGGACGCACCGGGTTCGCGGCCTTCGCGTGGTTCTCCGCGCGCGGGTTGACCACCCACGCGAACACGGAGGGGCTCTGGAGCGGGCCGGACCGACCACCTGGGCTGGAGGAGATCGCCCTCTGGCCCAGTGTCGAGCGACCCTGAGCGCTTCCCGCGCCATCGCGCGAAGGTCGATCGACGCGCCGCGCCCCGAGGCGCGGCTGCGGCACGGCAGCGCTATCGCGCGAGACGATCGACGCGCCGCGCCTCGGGGCGCGGCTGCGGCACGGGCGCTTAGCGCGTGCCGCGAGCTACCGCGGCCCCGGGTAGCTGGCCCACAGGAGGCACTGCAGGGCCATCCGCACGTCCGGCTGGACCACGCGCAGCGTCGCGCGCTTGAGCACGGGCGCGACCTCCGCCGCCGGGCCGAGCCGCACCAGGCGGTCGGCGGCGTAGAGGATCTCGTAGGGCGAGGCCTCGCCGAGCTCGACGAGCTCGAGCAGGGCTTGGCGGGCGAGCTCCGTCGGGCGGACCGACAGCCCCTCGATCAGGTCCAGGCGGCGCACCACGTCGCGCTCCCGCTCGAGCTCGCGCGCGAGCAGCCGCTGGCCCGGCTCGCCGGTGTTGCCGACTTGCAGCATCAACCAGCGGCGCCCGTGCAGGCCGGAGATCGAGCCCTGCGCGTCCCCCTCCTGGTCGAGCAGGAGCCGCGCCGCCGGCTCGATCGGGATGCGGCCGATCGCGTGGAGCAGGTCCGAGCGCTCGGCCAGCGGCCGCGCGGCCTCGGCCTCGTGGCGCACGCGCAGCCGCTCGAAGGCGCGGGTCGCCAGGGCCTCGTCCTGGGCGATCCGCGGCTCGAGCGCGCGCATGCCGAGCGCGAGCGCGCCGACCGCGGGGTCGGACAAGAGCTCGAGGGCGTCGTCCAGCGCGCGTGGATCCCCGCTCGCGGCGAGCGCTTGCAGCGCGCCCGCGCGCACGCGCTCGTCGGGGTCGGCGAGACGCTCGCGCAGGAGCGAGCGCAGCGCCTCCGGCCCGACGCCGCGCTCGGCCTCCTGCGGCTCGGCGAGCCCCTGCAGGGCGGCGAGCCGCAGTCCGGGCGAGGGGTCCTCCCTCAGGCTCCAGACCAGCTCCGAGCCCAGCCGCGCCTGCGAGAGCGCGTCGATCGCGGCTCGCCGCCGCTCCGCTTCCCCGGCGCGCTGCTCCTCGCGCAGGTACACGAGCCCTTCCTCGTCGCCCTCGCGCGCGGCGGCGGCGGCCAGCGAAGGGCGAAGGAGCGGCGCGGCGCCGCTCCACAATCCCTTCGCCTCCAGGCCGGCCTCGCGCGCTTGGGACCCGCCCAGGAGGGCCGCCATGACGGGCGCGGTCCCGGGGTAGGTTCCCGAGCGGATCCACTCCCCGAACTGGCGCGCCGCGCGGGCGGGGTCGAGCTTCTCGAGGAGAACCGCCAGCTCCGGGCGGAACTCCGGCGACACGACCTCGAGCTGCTCGAGCGCCAAGTCGTAGTCCTGCGACTTCCCGTGCTTGCGCAGGCCGCGCAGCGCGAGCAGTTGCAGGGACTCGGAGAGCCGCGAGCGGATGCAGTCCACGAGCACCTCGCGCGCGCCGGGCTCCTCGCTCAGCGTGACCACGTCGATCGCGTTGCGCACGTGGTACACGCCGGCGGGGTCGTTGCGGTAGCGCTCGATCAGCCGCCGCGCGGCCTCGAGGCCCTCGGGACCCTGCCGCGCCAGCTCGATGCGCGCGCGCTGGAGCGGATCGCGCTGGCCGTGCAGCACGGTCTCCACCAGGATCGGCAGGATGTCGGCCGTGTTGACGTCGTAGTGGCCGCTGTTCACGCACGGTGCGAGCAGCCAGGCGATGCGCGGGTCCTCGGCCGGCGGAGGGCGCGCGGAACCGGCCTCGGGATCCGCCTCGCCGCCGCAGGCGCCCATGAGGACCAGAGGGAGGACCGAGGGGAGCACCCGGGCGAGGGGCGCGAGCCGAGCGCAGCCTCGGCGGGTCCTGTGCGCGGCGCGGGGCATCCGGCCCTCTATAGCCCGCCGGGCGGCGAAGTCTCCACGCGGCCGCGTCGCAGCCGCGCCGCGCGCGCCGGCACCGTCCGAGGCTCGCCTCGCCCTCCGGGGCCGCCGGGCCGCGGCGGCATCAGGGGACGGCCTCGCCGAGGAGACCTTGCGCGCGCAGGAACTCGGCGAGGGTCTTGGCGAAGTCCGCGCGCGCCCGGGTCTCGGTGAACAGGGCCTCGCTGAGCTGCTGCTGGAACTCGAGGACCTGGAAGTTGGTCGACAGGCCCTCGTCGTAGCGCGCCTGCTCGGCCTCGAGCTGGCGACGCGCCAGCTCGGCGCTCTTGGCGGCGGCGCGCACCGCCTCGGCGAGGTAGAGGACGCGCCGCACGGTCGCGCGCACCTCGCTTGCCGCCAGGGACTCGATGCGGTCGTAGTCCAGGTGCGCCGAGCGCAGGCGGGCCCGCGACGCGCGCTGCGCGTTGGAGGCGGCGCGGTTCCCGATCGGGAAGCTGAAGCTGAGCTGGGCCGTGTTGGACGGGAACTCGAACTCGGCGGCGGACTCGAAGGCGTCGCTGGAGTCGCCCGAGAAGCCGCGCGCGCGGCTGGAGAGCAGGAGCTCGAGCAGCGGCTTGCGCTCGGAGGCCGCGCGCGCGAGGCGCACCTCGCTCGCGTCGATCTCGAGCCGCTGCCGGCGCAGGTCGGGGCGCGCCTCGAGGGCCACCACCAGCGCGGACTCCCAGGTGGGCAGGGTGCGGGTCTGGACGTCGGGCAAGGGAGTGGTCGGGACGATCTCCGCGTTCCAGATCTTGGGGTCGATCCCCGGCCAGAGGATGCCCTTCAGCGTGTCGGCCGCCTCCAGCACCAGGACTTGGCGCAGCAGGCGCTGCTCGATCTGGCGCGCCACGGTCGCGTCGGCCTGAAGCACCTCGACCTCGGTGCCGACGCCGGCGTCCAGCCGGCGCCGGTTCTGCTCGAGCTGGCGCCGGCCCAGCTCGAGGGTCTCCTCGGCGACCGCGAGCTGCTCGATCGAGGCGACCAGCTCCCAGTAGGCCTGCTCCACGTCCAGGAGCAGCTGCTGGCGGTCCACGCGGTAGGTCTCGATCTGCTGGCGCCAGCCGAGCTCGGCCTCGCGCTGCAGGGAGGTCGCGTACTTCACGCCGGCCCCGCGCAGGAGCGGCTGGCGGAAGCTGAGCCCGATCACGTCGGTGGTC
>DATKBQ010000671.1:0-3052 GCA_035546375.1 Planctomycetota bacterium
GGGGGGCCTGTGGAGCACCTCGCCGGCACTAGGGCACGTACGGTGCTGCGGGTCCGGAGGAACGTCCTAGGTGTACTCCCGATTCTCAGCAACACAAGGGGCCTATTTCGTAACGCTCGCTCCCGCTGCAGATCCGCTCCATGCAGTGCGCTCATCATCCGCGCACCAGCGCACGCACGAAGGGGTTTGACCTCGCGCGGATGACGGAGCTCGGTCTCTCAGCCCGCGTCATTGGCGTCCTCCAGAAGATCAACGGTGCGGGCAGCCGTCTCGTTGGTGGTCAGCAGCGAGCGGCGCTCTTCACGCTGCCCGACCCGAGATGTGGGGAGTGGCGCCCTTTCCCCCACAAAGCAGCCCCTTATGAGCTGTGCCGGAATTTAGGGCCTAACAGCGTGGCCGGGGCAAAGAGGAGCAGTTCAGCGTGCCCGGGGTCGTGGCGCGGCGCCCTAACGGCTCATCCGCGCGCGCTCAGGAGATAAGTCTTGGTGCCTTCGGCCTAACGGCCAGACCCCACTGTCGACGGAGGTGGTCCTCGAGGGGTTGATGACGGTAACGGTGAACCGCAATCTCGTGTTCGGTGCGTAATGCGCTTGCCGCGCCGAGCGCAAGCCGCGAGTCTTGCTCCAGCACGCCAAAACAGACCCGACAGCCTGTGAATCGGCAGGGGAAACCGCCTGATCTCAAAACGCGCCACCTTTCCCGGCCGAGGACCGGACCGCGCGCGTTCACATCGTAACTGCCGAGGGAAGCCAGATAGCTGAAAAACGTATACACCGAGCGAGGGCGACTCCCGCACCTCAATCAGTTCAACGCAGATCTCAGAAATGCTCTTGTTATAAGGACTCACGCCGCGTCGACCTAAACAACCGCACGCGGGAAGATGGCGAGGGCGAAGCAGGCGAGCACTGACGACAGCGAGCAGGTCGTAGCTGCCGCGCACGGGCCGTTCAGGCTGAGCGCGGCGCGTCATCGGTCGGCGCCCTTCGCGCACGGCACCAGGAACTCCTGGTCGCGCTCGACGGTCCTCACGTGCCAGAGCTGCCCGTCGATGCGCCACGCGGCGCGGCCGTGCGAGCACGGGCCTTCGAGGCGGCTGGCCGTCGCCGGCGTGAAGGTCGTCTCGATCGAGCGCGAAGCCTCAAGGCGGATCCCGATGTCGCCGCTCACGCGCCGGCCTCGCCATCCCGGTAGCCCACGCGTCGTAGCGTACCGCGGCGACTACTACGAGCAGGTAGTATGTGACGCAGAGGTGCGAGATGGCGACCGAGACGGACCGGGAGCTCACTCTCTACACCAGCGATCCACGGCTGCTCAAGCGCGCCGGCGACGTGGAGTACGACCGTGCGGCGCAGGCGCTCGAGGAGCTCGCCGACGCGCGGCGGCTGCGCCTTCTCCACGCGCTCGCGGTCGGCGAGGACACGCCGCAGCGCGCCGCGGTCTGGAGCGGCCTCGCGCAGTCGGACGCCGAGCGCGAGCTCGCGGCCATGGCGCTCGCCGGTCTGGTCGAGCGGCAGGAGGGCCCGCGCGGCGTCACCTTCGTTCCGCGCGACGGCCATCAGGTCGTGCAGCTCTACGTTGCCCTCGCCCACGCCCGGGAAGGGATCGGCGAGCGGCACCCGCGGCTCCTCGCCTTCCGGGGCGACCGCGCCGGCATCGGCCGGACGCGAAAGGTGGGATGATCGGGCCGATGGCACGCAGTGATCTGCGCCGGGCGACGAGCGCGGGGTCGTTCCTCGGGCCGCTCGAGACCGAGGTCATGGGGCGACTCTGGAAGCGCCGCTCGGCCACGGTGCGCGACATCGTCGACGACCTGGGACGCTCGCGCGCGCTTGCCTACACCACCGTCATGACGATCATGGTCCGGCTGCAGGCCAAAGGACTCCTGCTGCGCGAGCGCGATGGGAAGACTTACGTATACCGGCCGGCCTACTCGCGCGCGGAGCATCGCGCCCGCGTCTCGCGTGATCTCGCGCGCGGGCTGGTGAACGAGTTCGGTGACGTGGCACTCGCCGCGTTCAGCGCCGAGCTCGACGGCGTGGACGCGAGGCACCGCGCGGCGCTCCGCCGGCTGGCGCGCAGGGAAGACCGTGGCCCGCGCTGATCGCGCCTTCACGCTGCTCCTCGCGCTCGCCCTCGCCTCGGGCGCGATCCTGGTGGCGCTGCTCGCGACGCTCCTACCGCGCGTCGGCCATCTGCTGACGAACGGCACGACGGACGTCGCTGACCTGGTCGCGGCATTGCTCCTGTTGCTCGCAACCTGCGGCATCGTCTTGGGCGCTGGCTCACTGCTGCGTCAGCTGGCGGGTACCGCGAAGCTCATTCGCGCCCTGCTCGCGCGGACCGTTCCAATACCCGCGCGGGTCCGGTCAGCCGCGCACGGGCTCGGCCTGGACGGGCGTATCGCCGTCGTGGTCGATGAGCGGCCGTTCTCCTTTTGCTACTGGTTCCTGCGGCCGCGCATCTGCCTATCCAGCGCCCTCGTACGCCGCCTCGACCACGACGAGCTCCGCGCGGTCCTGCTTCACGAGCGCTACCACCTGCGCCAGCGCGACCCGCTGCGGCTGGTCGTGGCGCGGTCCTGCGCCGCCGGGCTGTACGTCGTGCCCGTGGTGGAGGAGCTGGTCGGTTTCTACACGCTGCAGAAGGAGATCGCCGCGGACGAGGAGGCGGTCCGTGCGGCGGGGGGCGTGCGCGCCCTCGCGCGAGCGCTATACAAGCTGTTGCCAGCGGCCGACGACGTCTCCCTCGGTCTTCTCCTCCCCGTGAGCTCGCTCTCGGTCACCGAGGCGCGCATCGAGCGGCTGGTCGTCGGGCGCGAGGCCGCGCTGCGGCTCTCGCCGCTCTCCCTTGCGCTTTCGGCCGGCGCGCTCCTCGGCGCTTCTGTGCTCGTGGCCGTCGGCGTCGGCACGAGCATGACCTTCGAAAGCCTGCCACCGCTTCTGGCCGTGCCGGGGCTGCTGGTGGGCCCGGCATCGCTGCTCTCCGCCGCCGCCGTCGAGGGCGGGCTCCATCAAGCGCGACTTGTGTCCGGGAAGGACGGCTTGTCGGCGTA
>DATKBQ010000672.1:0-4558 GCA_035546375.1 Planctomycetota bacterium
GGGGTCCGGACGGACCTGACGGCCGAGCGCCTGGGCGAGCTGGCGCCGGCGACGCGCGAGCTCACGCGGCGGGCGCGGGGAGAGGGCGCGCTGGAGGTCGAGCTCCTCTTCACCGCGCGCGAGGATCTCCCGCCGGCGCTGCGCGCGGGCCGCGCGCGCCTGCTCGCGCTGCTGCGCGAGCTGCGCCGGGCCGGCACGCAGGTCGAAGTGCGCGAGCTGGACCCGAGCGAGCTGTCCGAGGAGCGCCGAGCGGAGCTGCAGCGCGAGGGTCTCGAGCTCTTCGCGCTCGCCACGCGCGACGACGAGGTGACGCGCGTACGCCGCGTGCACGCGGCGGTGCGGATCGCCGCGCGCGGTCGCAGCACGCTGCTCGCCTTCCCCGACGCGCTGGCCTTCGAGGGCCTCGAGTTTCGGCTCGCCTTCGCGCTCTGGCGGCTGGAGCAGGGCCGCGGCGCGCGCGTGGCGTTCGCCTCGGACGTCCCGAGGCCCTCGCCGGCCGAGGCCTGGGAGTTCCAGCAGCAGGGGCTCTTCTCGCCGATGGGCAGCGACGTCTATGCGCTGGCGCGCGAGCGGCTGCGCGCCGCCGACTTCGATCTCGTGCACGTCAACCCGCGCAATCCCGAGCTTCCGCGCGACGTCGACGCGCTCGTCTGGCTGCAGCCGCGGCGATCGGTTGAGCGCATGATGGAGGCACTCGTGCACCACCTGCACGGCGGCGGGCGCGCACTCCTCGCCGCGCAGCACTTCGTGGTGCAGTCGCGCCAGTATCGCGGCGCGAACTTCGAGATCGTGTACTGGCCGCAGCCGCAGTCGCCGGACGTCGAGGTGCTCTACTTCCCGTGGATCGGCGTGCGCCTGGTGCGCGAGCCGTTCTTCGACCGCTTGCAAGGGCGGATGCTCCTGGACTCGCAGATGAAGCGCTCCGCGGAGCTCGAGTACCGGCCGATGGCGCTCGCGCTGCCGTTCGTGGTGCGCGCGTCGGCGGCGAGCTTCGAGCCGTCGGCGGTGACGCGGAACCTCGGCGACCAGCTCCTGCCCTTCGCCGCGCGGTTCGAGCTCGAGGCGGAACGGCTGGCTGAGCTCGATCTGCGCGCCCGGACGCTGATCTGGAGCTCGCCCGCCTGCTGGAGCTTCGACTGGAAGGGCGGCTGGATCCCGCCCGAGCTGCTCGCGGGCCCGCCGCGCGGCGAGGGCGGCGAGCCGCTCTACCTCGGCCGCCAGCCGCTCGCCGTGGAGCTGGAAGGCAGCTTCCCGCTGCCGCCGGAACGCCTGGTGAAGCCCCCGCCGGCGCTCGGGTCCGACGGCGCGCCGCTCGAGGTGCAACCGGAGCCGCCGCCTTACCCGCCGCCGGACCTGCCGCCCGCGGCGCCGGGCCGGCTCGTGTTCCTGGGCTCCTCGGAGCTCTTCAAGAACCACCGCCTGCTCGAGCCTGAATTCCGCGCCGACCACCTGCTCCTGAACGCCGTCGCGTCGCTGGCCTTGCCCGAGGAGCTCGCGGCGGTGGCGGGCAAGCGCGCGGTGGCGCGCGGCTTCGGCCTCGTCGAGCCGCGGCGGAGGCTCGCGTGGCGAGTGGTCGCCGTCGGAGCCTTCCCGGCGCTGATCGCGGGCTTCGGCCTGGTTTGGCGCTTCGCTCGCCGCTCGAGGGGAGGCTGAGCGTGCTGCGGATGGTCGCGAGCCTCGCCGTGCTGGCCGCGCTGCTCGCGGCCTGGGATCGCGCGCTCGACGAGCGCCTGGAGCGCTCGCGCTCCGATTCGGCGCGCATCGGGCGGCTGATCCCGAAGGAGCAGCGCGAGAGCCGGCCGGTGGCCGCGCTGAGGCTGGTGAGCGGGGGCGGGGAGAGCCACCTCTACGTTCACACCGCCGGCGTGTGGCGCTGCGCGAGCTGGCGGCGCGCCGTGGCGAGCCGCGAGGGGATCGAGTCGCTGATCACGAAGCTGCTCGAGGCCGAAGGGCACGTTCAGAGCGAGGATCCGGCGCGGCAGACGGTGTACGGCCTCGGCCTGGAGAGCGCGCACGTGGTGTTCCTGCACGGTCCTGGCGTGGATTCGCGCGACGCGACGCGCGACGTGATCGCGGCGATCGAGGTCGGTTCGTCCGTCCCGGGCCTCGAGGGGGCCTTCGTGCGCCGGCGCGGTGAGCGGGCCATCTGGGCCATCGACGTCGATCCGAACGAGCTCTTTCGCCGGCCGGCGGGCAGACGGGTTCCGCCCTTGCTCGAGCCGGTGATGGTGCCGGGCTCGTGGGCGGGGCGGTCGATGCATCCGCGGAGGATCGCCGTGCAGGGTCGCGAGGGTGCCAGCTACACGCTCGAGCTGCACCAGCTCCCGATCACGCCCGAAGAGCTGCGCGAGGGGAAGCCGGGGTTCGAGTGGATCCTCGTGCGTGGGAGCGAGCGCGAGGTCGCGCACCTCGGGCTCGCGATGTCGTATGCGAGCTTCCTCGTGCGTGCGCCGTGGGTCGACGTCGTCGATCCTGCCGCGGCGCGCGAGGTCGATTTCGATCGCCCCGCGGCCCAGGTGACCCTGGAGCCGGCGGAGGGGGAGGCGGTGCTGGTGCTGCTGGCGGAGGAGCGCGGGCAGCAAGGGGAAGCGATCGTGCACGTCACGCTCAGCGGGAGCACGTTCGTCGTGGATGCGGCGGTGCAAGCGCTGTTGTTCCCGGAGGCGGAGCGGCTGCTCGCGCCGGCGGAGGGTGCGCAGCCGGTGAATCCGTGGGAGGGCTGGTTGCGCTGAGTCGAGGGTGGGTGGCGCGGCCTCGCGAGGTGCAGGGGCGCGCTTCGCGCGCTTCGGCGGCCGAGTACGGCCGCCGGATCCCGTGCGCTCAAGCGGCCGAAGACGGCCGCTTATCGCGCCCGGGATTCAGGTAGCGGAGCTTCGCGCCCGAAGGAGGAGCGTGATGCCTTCGCAACGAGCCGGACCGAACTTCGTGTAGACCAGCTGAGCACGGTCACGCTTCTCGCGGTCGATTCGGCGGACATGTCGCAGCGACCTACCTAATGGTTCATGCACGCCGCCCGCGAAGCCGATCCCGTCGCGACTACGCACGCCTGCCATGCCAATCGGGCGCGAAGCTCTTCCCCCCTGAATTCCGCGGTAGGTTCGGCCGTCTGCGGCCGAACCGGACGCGGAATCCGGCGGCCGTACTCGGCCGCCGAAGCGCGCGAAGCGCGCCTCTGTAGCGACACGAGGCACCGCCATCACGCTTGGCGCGACGGTCCCACGCCGAATGTGATTGCGTAATTGCCGCGTAACGGAAACCGTCGAACCCTCGCGGAGACGATTCATCCGCTCACGGCAAGAACCCCTTCGGGTTCGCCAGCTTCCTGGGCAAGTACTCCTCGATCACGTAGTTCAACCCCCACTTCGCCAGCGCCTGCTGCTCCGCGCGCACGCCCATCTTCAGCATCTGCTCGATCGCCTTGATCCACGGCTTGTGGGCCATGAAGAACGGGTCGTTCTTCAGTGCATCCCGCGCGCGCTTGACGTCGACCGCCTGCAGGGGGTGCGTCGCGTCCTGCAGCTTGAAGTCCACCACGTCCTGCGGCGTCACCCCCAGATACTGCGCTTGGGGCACGCAGAAGAAGCGGTTGATGTGCGCCGCGTTCCCCGACCCCACCTTCAGCGTGCGGTAGATGTTCGCGATCCCGTACGGGTCGCAGTCGACGAAGGCATACACCGGGATCTTCTTCTCGTCCGCCAGCCTGCGGATGAACCTTCGCGTCGCGCGCGTCGGGACACCGGCCGTCTCCACCAGGATGCAGCGCGCGCTCTTCCAGAACTTGTGGTTGTTCAGGCGCTGGAACATGCCGCCGGTCTCGATCGCCAGGATGAACGTAGCGTCGGTCTTGAAGCCCAGGTGCTCGACCGAGTGGGGGATCGAGTAGGAGCCCGAGCCGAAGCCGGTGCAGTCGATCTCGATCCGCCGGCCGGTCTCGGGGTCGGTGTCGACCACCACCAGGTTGCCGGCGACCGAGCCTCCGTGCTCCTCGGGGTAGTAGCGCAGCTGCTCGCGCGAGAGCCCGTCGAGGCTCGCCAGGGCCTCGATGTCGTCCATCACCGCGTCCGACTCGACCTGCTCGTTGAACTTGCACTCGCCCCAGTTCTTCGAGACGTAGTAGGCCTCCCGCTTGGTCGCGAAGTCGTTGTTCTCGACCATCTCCTTGCTGACCGCCATCAGCCGCAGGGTCTGGGCGAAGCTCTTGACCGTGTTCACGCTCAGGGCGCGCGACTTCACACCCTTCCCCAGCTCGAAGTAGCCGACCTTCGCGTCGTAGCTGACGTTGCCGAGCGAGCGCGTCGGGAACTTCAGCTCGGGCAGGTTCCGCTTGTCGATGTGGGCGCGCACGCGCGTGGCGGTGCCCTCGATCAGCTTCAGGGTCTTCTTGTCCAGACCGTCCAGCTCGCGTGGGGCGCGCTTGAGCTTCGCCGGCGCGGGCGCAGCAGCGGGCTTCGCTTTCTTCTTGGCCATGGGCCGATTCTTAGCAGCCGGGGGCGCGGATTCCAGCTCCGGCGGCGCGGCCGCGCACTCGAGCGTGCCGTCAGGGCCGCTCGGCGACCCA
>DATKBQ010000673.1:0-12130 GCA_035546375.1 Planctomycetota bacterium
CGTGGGAGGCTCGTTTCACGACTTCACGGCGACGCACACCCAGGGCAGGCGCTCGCGCCTGCTGGTCGAGCCGCCGGACGACTGGGGCCCGTGCGCGCTCGCGAGCTGGGCGCGGCGGCTCGGCGCCGGGGCCGGCTTCGAGTGCGAGGCGTGGGACCTGGTGCACCTGGCGCGCGTGATCGACGCGATCTACCGACGCGAGCCGCGATCCGCGGACCGGACTCCCGCTCCGGCGCACCCCGCCCTCGTAATAAGCTAGTCGATCCAAGCTGGTCGATCTTCGGAGCGGGGTCGAAGACCTGGCGGGATCCGGGACGCTGTGTTCTATCCGGAGGACTCCTTCCACTTCGAGCGCCGGATCGCGCTGCGGCGGGAGTGCGCGCCACCGAGCGGCAGGCGCGCCGGTGGCGGCGCCACAGAGCGATGAGCGCGATCTTCCCACCGTGGTCCACCGCCGCCTTCCGGTGGGTGCTGGTGCTCGTCGCCGCGCTCCTGCTCGCGGTCCCGATCGCGCTCATGGGCTGGGTGCGGACGCCGTACGTCACCGGGGAGCTGGTCCCTATCGAGCAGCCGGTGCCGTTCGATCACCGCCACCACGTCGTCGATGACGGCATCGACTGCCGGTACTGCCACCTCACCGTCGAGCGCTCTCCGACGGCCGGGCTCCCGTCGACCGAGGTCTGCATGGGCTGCCACTCGCAGATCTGGAACGACAGCCCGCTGCTCGAGCCGGTGAGGCAGAGCTTCTTCGAGAGCCGCCCGATCGCCTGGCAGCGCGTGCACCGGCTCCCCGACTTCGTGTTCTTCAACCACGCCATCCACGTCGCCAAGGGGATCGGTTGTGAGAGCTGCCACGGGCGCGTCGACCGCATGCCGCGGATCCTGCAGGTGGTGCCGCTGACCATGGGCTGGTGCCTCGAATGCCACCGCGATCCGGTCTCGCACCTGCGCCCGCGCGAGGCGATCACGGCCATGGGCTGGCGTCCGGAGAGCGATGCGGCGGCGCTGCGCGCCGTGCTGGCGAAGCGCTACCAGGTCTCACCCAGTACCGACTGCTCGAGCTGCCACCGATGACGCCCGAGTTCCCCGACGGCGCCGATCTTCCTCCCGACGAGCTGTCGCGCCGCGAGCTGGGCGAGCTGCTCGGCGCCGCCGGCGCCGCGTTGTCGCTGGCCGGCTGCATCCACTCGCCGACCGAGACCATCCTGCCCTATGCGCACCACCCGGGGCCCATCACGCCTGGCCTTCCGCTGTTCTACGCCACGTCCATGGTGCTCGACGGTTATGCGACCGGCCTTCTCGTCCGGTCGCGCGAGGGACGCCCGATCAAGATCGAAGGCAACCCCGAGCACCCCGCCAGCCTGGGCGCGGCCGGCGTCTTCGAGCAGGCGTCGATCCTCGAGCTCTACGACTCGCGCCGTATGCGGGGGCTGCGCCGCCGCGATCAACCGGCGGGCTGGAACGACCTGCGCCGGCGCTTCGGCGTGCGTGAAGGCGCACCGGAGCGCGCGGATCGCGGCGCCGGACTCGCGTTCCTGCTCGAGCCGACGAGCTCGCCGCTGCGGCGGCGCCTGCTCGAGCGCATCGCGCTGCGGTTTCCGGAGAGCAGCGTCTACGCGCACGCGCCCACGGCGGGGTACGGGTCGCGCGTGGCTGCCCGCGCGGCGCTCGGCGCGGCGCTGGTGCCCCAGCACGACTTCCGCGACGCCCTACGCGTGCTCGCCGTCGGCTCCGACTTCACCGCCTCGGGTCCCTTCCATCTGCGCCATGCCCGCCACTTCGCCTCCACCCGTCGCGTCTCGACGCCGCGCGACACGATGAGCCGGCTCTACGCCGTCGAGAGCGTCCCCACGCCCACCGGAAGCCTCGCCGACGAGCGCCTGCGGGCGCGGCCGAGCGAGCTCGCCCTCGTACTGGCGGCGGTCGCCCACGAGCTGGGAGCCGGATCGGAGGCGCTCGAGGCGGCGGCCGACCGGTTGAGCCCGCGCCAACGCGAGCTCGCCGCGGTCGCCGCGCGCGATCTCGATCGTCACCGCGGGCGCGGCGTGGTGATCGCGGGCGAGGCCCTCGACCCGGCCGCGCACGCGCTGGCGGCGTGGCTCAACCAGCGCCTCGACAACGTGGGCTCGACGGTCTGGTACACCGAGCCGGCGCTCCACCTCGAGGGCTCTCCGGCGCAGGACCTCGCCCGGCTCGCCCGCGAGATCGACGCGGGCGCCGTCGATACGCTGGTGATCGCCGGTGGCAACCCGGTGTACACCGCCCCGAGTGACGTGCCGTTCGGGGAGCTCCTGGAGCGGGTGGAGGAGACGATCTGCCTCGCGCCCTACGAGAACGAGACCTCGACGCGCTGCCGCTGGGCGATCGCGGCCGCGCACTACCTCGAGAGCTGGGGCGACGCACGCGCCTACGACGGCACGGTCTCGTTGGTCCAGCCGCTGATCGCACCGCTCTGCGGCGGCCGCACCGCAGACGAGCTGCTCGCCGTGTTCGCCGGCGAGGAGAGCCACGACGCGCACGCGATGCTCCGCGACCTCTGGCTCGGCGGCGGAGACGACGGCGCCGGCACTCGTGGAGAGCGCGGCGGCGACCGCTTCTGGGAGCGCGCCCTCCAGGCCGGCCTGATCGAGGGCACGACGCTTACGCGCTCGGCGCCCGTGGCCTCTCTCGACGCCGCCGTCCGCCTCCTCGAGGAGCGCCTGCGCGAGCGCGAGCCGCCCGGTCTCGAGATCGCGCTGCGCTCGGATCCCACCGTTCACGACGGCAGCTTCGCCGGCAACCGGTGGCTCCAGGAGCTGCCGGATCCCGTCACCAAGCTCACCTGGGGCAACGCCGTGCTGCTGTCGCCGCGGACGGCGAGCGAGCTCGCGGTCGGGAACGGCTCGATGGTCGAGGTCGAGACCGCGGGCAGGGCCGTGCGCGGGCCGGTGTTCGTCCTGCCCGGTCACGCCGACGGCGCTCTCACGCTCCACCTCGGGCATGGCCGTGTCGCGCCGTTCGAGCCCGCGGCCGCCTTCGGCTTCGACGCCTACGCGCTGCGCCCGACGGCCGCTCCGTGGGTGGTACCCGGCGCGACGTTGCGCGCGCTCGCCGCGGGGGAGATGAGCGCGCGCGAGCGGCGCCACCACGCGCTCGCCAGCACGCAGCAGCACTGGAGGCTCGAAGGCAGAGACCTCGTCCTGCGGCAGACGCTCGAGGAGCTCAGGGCGCGGCCCGATCTCGCTGCGGCGCACCGCGGGCCGCTGCCGTCCTTCTACGGCTGGGAGCCCGACCCGAGCGCCGCCGCCCACGCGCGCGACCAGTGGGCGATGACCATCGACCTCTCGGTGTGCACCGGCTGCAACGCCTGCGTGATCGCGTGCCAGGCCGAGAACAACATCCAGGTGGTCGGCAAGGAGGGAGTGCGCAAGGGGCGCGAGATGCACTGGATCCGCATCGACCGCTACCTCACCGGACCGCCCGAGGAGCCTGTGGCGGTCCACCAACCGATGCTGTGCCAGCACTGCGAGCGCGCCCCCTGCGAGTACGTCTGCCCCGTGTTCGCCACCACCCACAGCGCCGACGGGCTCAACGAGATGACCTACAACCGCTGCGTCGGTACGCGCTTCTGCTCCAACAACTGTCCCTACAAGGTCCGCCGCTTCAACTGGTTCGACTACAGCCACGGCCACGACGACACCGCGGCGCTGGTGTGGAACCCCGAGGTCACCGTACGCGAGCGCGGCGTGATGGAGAAGTGCACCTACTGCGTGCAGCGCATTCGCGGCGCGCAGATCCAGGCCCGGCTCGAGGGCGACCGGCCGATCGCGGACGGTGAGGTCGTCCCGGCGTGCGCGCAGGCCTGCCCGTCGCGCGCGATCGTCTTCGGCTCGCTCACCGATCCCGCGAGCGAGGTGTCCCGCTCACGCCAGAACCCGCGCCTGTACTCGGTGCTCCACGAGCTGGGCACCGAGCCGCGGACCCGGTATCTGGTGCGCCTCACGCACCCTCACCCGGAGCTGGCGCGACCCGACGCGCGCCGTCCCGCCGATGCGGAGAGCACGCCGCGATGAGCGTCGCCGAAGCTCCCGTCCTCCACGGGCGGCCCGGCGATCTCGAGGTCACGGACCAGGTGCTCGCGCCCCTGTGGGCGGGGTCGCGGGCCTGGGCCGCCCTGCTCGGGCTCTCTGCCGCGGGCGTGGGGCTGCTCGTGGTCGCGATCACCTACACCGTGGTGACCGGAATCGGCGTCTGGGGCAACAACATACCGGTCGGCTGGGCCTACGGGATCATCAACTTCGTGTGGTGGATCGGCCTCGGACACGCCGGCACGTTCATCTCGGCGGTGCTGCTCCTGCTCGAGCAGAGCTGGCGCAACTCGATCAACCGGCTGGCCGAGGCGATGACGCTGTTCGCGGTGGTCAACGCCGGGCTCTACCCGCTGCTGCACCTCGGCCGACCCTGGTTCTTCTACTGGCTCATCCCCTACCCCTCGACCATGGAGCTCTGGCCCCAGTTCAAGAGCGCTCTGCCCTGGGACATCGCGGCGATCTCGACCTACGGCCTGGTGTCGTTCCTGTTCTGGTACCTCGGCCTGCTGCCGGACCTCGCCGCCGCGCGCGACCGCGCTCCCGACCTCCGCCGTGCCCGCTTCTACGGCGTCTGCGCGCTCGGCTGGCGGGGATCGTCGCGCGACTGGTCACGCCTGCGCGTCGGCTACGGCCTCCTGGCGGGGCTCGCGACGCCGCTCGTGATCTCGGTGCACAGCGTGGTGAGCTTCGACTTCGCGATCACCCAGGTACCGGGCTGGCACTCGACGATCTTCCCGCCCTACTTCGTGGTGGGCGCGATCTTCTCCGGCTTCGCGCTGGTGCTGATCCTGGTGATCCCGATCCGCCGCGTCTACCGCATCGAGAACCTCATCACCGAGCGCCACCTCGACGCCATGGGCAAGGTGCTGCTGGTCACCGGCTCGATCATGCTCTACGCCTACGTGGTCGAAACCTTCGTCGCCTGGTACAGCGGCAACCTCTACGAGCGCTTCATCTTCCTGGTGCGCCGCCCGTTCGGCCCCTACGCCTCGGCCTACTGGGCGATGTGGATCCTCAACGCGTTCGCTCCCCAGCTGCTGTGGATCCGGAGCGTCCGGCGGCGGCCGCTGCCGCTGTTCCTGCTCTCGGTCGCGATCCTGGTCGGGATGTGGCTGGAGCGCTTCGTCCTCATCGTGACCTCGCTCGACCGCGACTTCCTGCCCTCGAGCTGGGATCTCTACGCGCCGACCTGGGTCGACTGGAGCCTGCTCGCCGGCACACTCGGGCTCTTCTCGTTCCTGTTCCTCCTCTTCCTGCGCCTGGTCCCGATCGTCCCCATCTACGAGATCAAGCGGCTGCGCCACGAGCTGGAGCTGGGCCATGCCGGATAGGTGGGCGGCGAGGTGGCGATCGCGCCGGGGGCGTGAGCGTGGGCGGTGGATGGAGACGACCGCCGACCCGCGGCGGCTCGGCCTCCTCGCCGAGTACGACAACCCGGCCGACCTGGTACGGGGCGCGGCCTCGATGCGCGAGCGCGGCTACCGGCGGCTCGACGCGTTCACCCCGTACGAGGTGCCGGGGCTCGCCGAGACGCTCGGCGTGGCGAGAACGCGGCTGCCGCTGGTCACGCTGGTGGCCGCGGCGGTGGGCGGGACGCTCGCGTACCTCATCCAGTGGTGGACCAACGCCGTCGCCTATCCGATCCCGGTCGGCGGGCGGCCGCTCCACGCCGCTCCCGCGTTCGTGCCCATCACGTTCGAGACCGCGATCCTGTTCGCCGGGGTCGCCACCTTCCTCGGCGTCCTCGTGCTGTCGCGCCTCACCCGGCTGTGGGCGCCGATCGACGAGATCGACGGCTTCGAGCGCGCCAGCGTCGACCGCTACTGGCTGGCGGTGGATCGCCGCGATCCGAGCTTCGACCCCGAGCGCACCGCGCGCGAGCTCGAGGACACCGGGCCGCTGCGCGTGGTGGGTCCTCCGTCGCGGCCTTCACTCGGCATCGTCCGGTGCCTCCCTCCCCTGATCCTGGTGATGCTGCCGTTCCTCGCCGGGTGCGACGTCGCCGGTCCCGAGCCGAACTTCTCGCTCGAGCGGATGATCCACCAGCCGCGCTACGACGCCTGGGAGGCGAGCGCGGTGTTCGCCGACGGCAAGGCGATGCGCGATCCGCCCGCGGGCTCGGTCCACGCCGGCTCAGTCCTGGGCCCGCCGGCGCTGGTCGAGGGACGGACCGACGGGCGGTGGGTGGAGCAGGTCGTGCCCGAGGTCGACGCGGCGCTCCTGCGGCGCGGACGCGACCGCTTCGAGATCTACTGCGCGCCCTGCCACGGCATCGACGGCGAGGCGGCGACCTCGGTGGCCCAGAGCATGTCGCTGCGCACCCCGCCGCCGCTGGTCGACGGGGATGCCCGGACGCTGCCTCCCGGGCGCGTGTTCCACGTCGCCACGTACGGCTACGGCCTGATGCCCGCGTACGGGCACCAGCTCTCGATCGGCGATCGCTGGGCGGTGGCGGCGTGGGTGGAGGTGCTGAGGCTGCGCTTCGGTGTCCCGCTCGAGAGCCTGCCGCCGGCGCTTTACGAGCGCGCGCGGCGCGAGCTCGAGGCGCGCGACGAGGAAGAGGATCGGCCGGCGCTGCCGGAGCCGGCTGTCGGCCGGCAGCGGCAGGGCCTCGAACGCGAGGTGGAGCGATGAGCGCCTTCCCCCGCCAGGGCCCCGCCGCGCGGCTCGAGTTCGCTGCTCCGCGCCGGGTGCGCCGGGCCGCCGCGGCCGCGGCCCTCCTGGGCTGGACCGCGCTTCTCTTCGGCTGGAGCCTGGACCCCGAGCGCGCCTTCTTCGCCTATCTCGGCGCGTTCGTGTACGGGATCACGCTGGCGCTGGGCGCGCTCGCGCTGGTGATGATGGCGCACGCCGCCGGCGCCAAGTGGTTCGTCGTGGTGCGGCGCCTCGCCGAGTCGGTCGCGGCGACCCTGCCGCTCTTCGTCCTGCTCTTCGTCCCGCTCCTCTTCGGGCTCGAGCAGCTCTACCCGTGGGTGCCGCCGCTGGACGGCCTCGAGGGCCACGCGCGCCACGCGGTGGAGGAGAAGCAGGCCTATCTCAACGTGCCGTTCTTCGTCGCGCGCGGCTTCGGCTACCTGCTCGTGTGGTCGGTGCTGGCGGCGGCGCTGTGGGCGTGGTCGGTGCGGCAGGACGAGACCCCGGAGAGCGCGCCACTCGCGCGCGCCGTCGCGTGGAGCGGCCCCGGGCTTCTCGTCTTCGCGTTCACGGCCACGCTGGCGGCGATCGACTGGGTGATGTCGCTCGATCCGGGCTGGTACTCGACCGTGTTCGGGGTGTACTTCATGGTCGGAGGCATGGTGGGCGCGCTCGGGCTCCTGCTGGTCGCGGCGCGGGGTCTCGAGCGCGCCGGCCCCCTCGCCGGCGCGCTCGCCGCGCCGCACTACCATGCGCTCGGGCGGCTGCTGCTCGTGTTCGTCGCGCTGTGGGCATACGTCGCCTACGCTCAGGGTTTCCTGATCTGGATCGCCGGCCTCCCGCACGAGATCGGGTGGTACCTCACCCGCCTCGACGGCGGCTGGGGCCTGGTAGCGCTGACGCTCGTGGCCGGCCACTTCGCCCTCCCGTTCGCGCTGCTCCTGTCACGATCGTTCAAGCGCAGCGGGCGGCGGCTCGCCGTGCTCGGGGTCTGGATGCTCGCGGTCCACTACCTCGACGTCTTCTGGCTCATCCTCCCCGCGCTGGCGCGTCCCGAAGCCAGGGCGCACTGGCTCGACGCGCCGGCGCTCGCCGCGGTGCTCGGGACGGCGACGCTGGTCGGCCTGTGGCGGCTCACGGGGCACGCTGTCCTCCCCCTCCACGATCCGCGCCTGCCGCAGGCGCTCGGGTACGAGAGCGAATGAGCCACGCCACGACAGGAGGCCAGGGACGGGAGGAGCACGGCATGGTGCGCCAGGAGCCCGACCACGTTCCGGCGGTGCCGGTGGTGCTCCTCATCCTCGCGGCGCTGGCGCTGATCGCGATCGGCGTCGGCTGGCCCTGGGCGATCCTCGCCAGGTCGGCGGCGCCGGCGCCGGTGCCGCGGTTCGGCGAGGCGCCTCGGGCCGCTCCCGACGAGCGTGCCGGCGCGTACCTGCCGGGCGCCGATCCGCTCGAACGATTCGAGTGGGTGGATCGCGAGCGCGGCACGGTGGCGCTGCCGATCGCCGTCGCGACCGAGCTGTGGCTCGAGCGGCACGCGAGCCGCCGCGGCGAGACCGAGCCCGACCGGGGCCGCGACGAGAGCGCCGCCCGCGACGGAGAGTCGCCATGAGGGGGGCGGCCGTGATCGCTCTCGCGCTGGCCCTGGCCCATCCCGCCGGCCTCGATGCGACTGATCGGCGGCGCGATCCCCTCGAGCCGGACGTCGTCGCACGCGAGCGTCAGGTGCCGCCGCCGCTGCGCGGGATCCGCATCGAGGATCGCGCCGGCGCGCGCGTGCCCCTCGACCTCGTCCTGGTCGATCACGACGGGGCGCGGCGCACGCTGGGCGAGCTCTGCGACGGCACGACGCCGGTCGTGCTCGTCCTCGGCTACTTCCGCTGTCCGATGCTCTGCGGCGTGGTCTTCGAGCGCCTGCGCGCGTCGCTCGAGCGGGCAAGCCCCGCGCTCGGCCGCGACTACCGGGTCGCCGCCGTCTCGATCGATCCGCGCGAGACGCCAGCCGACGCGCGCGAGCGGCGCGACCTCGTGGTCGGCGCGCTCCCCGACTTCGACGCCGCCGCGGCGTGGTCCTTCTTCGTCGCCGAGGAGAGCGCGAGCCGGCAGCTCGCGGAGGCGGTCGGCTTCCGCGACCGCTTCGATCCGCCGAGCGGGCAGTACGCGCACGCCGCCGGCGCATTCGTGCTGACGCCCGACGGACGCGTGAGCCGCACGCTCCAGGGCCTCGAGCACAGCCCCGCCGCGCTCGAGAACGCCCTCGCCGGGGCCGCCACGGGAAGCGTCGCGGCCTCGAGCGCGGCGGGGGCGATCCTGGTCCAGTGCTTCCGTTTCCTGCCCGCGCTGCGTCGCCACGCGGGAGCGATCGAGGGATTCCTGCGCGCCGGCGCGGCGGGCGTGGTGCTGGGTCTGGTGTCGGTCTGCGTGCTCGCGGCGCGGCGGCGACGCGGCAGGTCAGAGGAGCAGATCAGATGAACGGGCCGCTCGCGGACTTCCTGGCGTGGGTGCGGGCGGTCCTCCACTTCACGCTCAATCTCCCGGTGCAGGCCGCCGACACCGCGCCGCCGATCGACCGGCTCCACTACCTGCAGTTCTCCGGCTTCACCGCGATCGGCATCGTCGTCCTCGGCTCCACGCTCTTGTTCTCGGTGCTCTACCGCCGACGGCGCGGAGACCCCACGCGGCCGACGCCCAGGGTGGAGGCGCCGCTGTGGCTCGAGCTCGCCGTGGTGGGCCTGCTCCTGTTCGCGTTCGTGTCGTTCTGGGTGATCGGCTTCGCCCAGTTCCGCAGCGTCAGCCGCGCGCCGGAGAACGCCATGGAGGTCTACGTCACCGCGCGGCAGTGGGTGTGGAAGTTCGCCTACGCCGAGGGGCCGGGCACGGTGGGCGCGCTCTACGTCCCCGAAGGCAGGCCGGTGCGCCTGGTGATCACGTCGCGCGACGTCATCCACTCGTTCTACGTGCCGGCGTTCCGCGTCAAGATGGACGCGGTGCCCGGCCGCACCACGACGACCTGGTTCCGGGCCACGCGTCAGGGCCGTTACCAGATCCTCTGCGCCGAGCTGTGCGGCGCCGGCCACTCGCGAATGTGGGGCGAGGTGGTGGTGCTGCCGGCGGAGCGGTTCGCGCGCTGGCTCGAGACCGGGGAGACGCCGCCGGTCACCACGCCGCTCGAGCAGCCGAGCGTGCTCGATCCGAGGCCGGCGCGCGACCTCGCGCTGCCCACGCTCGCCCGGCGCGGGCTGATGGTCGCCGCCGAGCAGGGATGCCTCGCGTGCCACACCCTCGAGGGGAGCGACCACATCGGTCCGACCTGGAGGGGGCTGTGGGGGCGGCGGGTGCGGCTCCAGAGCGGGCAGACCGTGATCGCCGACCCGGCGTACCTCACCCGTTCGATGATGGATCCCGAAGCGGAGATGGTCGAGGGCTACCCGCCGCTGATGCCCACCTTCATGGGAAGGCTGACACCTGCCGAGACGGCGGCGCTGATCGAGCTGATCCGCTCGCTCGACGACGATCTGACCGTGCCCCCGGAGATCCTGGGCGGCCTCGCGTTGAGCGCCTCGCCATGACCACCACCACCGGGCCGGGCGCCGCGGGCGCCCACGAGACGCCACCGGCGGCCCCGGCCGCTCCCCCGTCGCCCCTCGCCGGCAGCTATCTCACCACCCCGCCCGGCGTGCGCTCGTGGCTCCTCACCACCGACCACAAGCGGATCGGAGTGATGTTCCTGGTCGCAGTGTGCGTGGCGCTCTTCATCGGTGGCGTGCTCGCGCTGCTCATGCGCATGGAGCTGCTGCGGCCGGGCGAGACCCTGATGAGCGCGCAGACCTACAACCGCTTCTTCAGCCTCCACGGCGTGATCATGGTCTGGCTGTTCATGATCCCGTCGATCCCGAGCGCGTTCGGCAACTTCCTGCTGCCGCTCATGATCGGCGCGCGCGACGTCGCCTTCCCGCGCCTGAACCTGGCCAGCTTCTACATCTACTGCCTCGGCGCCGCCATCGTCCTGTGGGCGATGGTCTGGGGCGGCGTCGACACCGGCTGGACGTTCTATCCCCCGTACAGCGCGGAGTCGCCGACTTTGGTCGCACGCGTCGGCATCGGCGTCTTCATCCTCGGCGTTTCGTCGATCGCGACCGGCCTCAACTTCATCGTGACCACGCACACCATGCGCGCCAAGGGCCTGCGCTGGCGCCAGCTCCCGATCTTCGTATGGACCATCTACGCCACCTCGATCATCCAGGTGCTCGCGACTCCGGTCCTCGGCATGACGCTGGCGCTGGTCGCGGCCGATCACCTCTACCAGATCGGCATCTTCGATCCAGCGGCGGGCGGCGATCCACTGCTCTACCAGCACGTCTTCTGGTTCTACTCCCACCCGGCGGTCTACATCATGGTCCTGCCGGCGATGGGCGTGATCAGCGAGGTGGTGTCCGCCTTCTCGCACAAGAACTACTTCACCTACCACGGGCTCGTCGTCGCCTCGGTGGGGATCGCGTTCGTCGGCTTCCTGACCTGGGGCCACCACATGTTCGTGGCCGGCATCTCGGACTTCTCGGGCGGCGTGTTCGGCCTGCTCTCGATGTTCGTCGCGATCTTCTCGGCGATCAAGGTGTTCTCCTGGGTGGGGACGCTCTACAAGGGATCGATCAGCTTCCGCGCGCCGCTGCTCTACTTCTTCGAGTTCCTGTTCCTGTTCGGAGTGGGCGGCACCACCGGGGTGGCGCTGGCCAGCATGTCGCTCGACATCCACTGGCACGACACCTACTTCGTGGTCGCGCACTTCCACTTCATCATGGTCGGCGCGACCATGACGGCGTTCCTCGCCGCCATCCACTACTGGTTCCCGAAGATGTGGGGTCGCGAGTACCCGGAGCGCCTGGGGCTGCTCTCCGCGGTCCTCGTCTTCATGGGCTTCACCGGGACCTTCCTGCCGCAGTTCCTGCTCGGGAACGCCGGGATGCCGCGGCGCTACTCGGACTACCCCGAACGCTACGAGCTGCTCCACGTGATCTCGACCATGGGGTCGTGGTCGTTCGCGGCGGGGCTCGGTCTCACCTTGATCTATCTCTTGTGGGCGCTGCGCTGGGGCCGGCGGGCGCCGGCGAACCTGTGGGCCTCGCGCGGCTTCGAATGGGACACCGCAACGCCGCCCATCCCGCATAACTTCGATCGCCCGCTCGACTACACCGGCCGCCATCCCCACGACTACTACCACGGCATCCCCAGCCGCGACTCGGCCCTCGAGCCGGGCGGTGGGCCCGGGGTCGACCCTCCGGCCCCGCTCCCGCCCCGCCCCGGCCTCGAGCCGTCGCAGGAGCCATCCGGTGGCTGAGCCGGCCCCAGGGGGCGGGGCTCGCGGTGGAGCCGGCGCCGGCGCGCTCCACGGCGAGAGCGCGCGCGCCGCCGCGGTGCTGCGCCAC
>DATKBQ010000674.1:0-6355 GCA_035546375.1 Planctomycetota bacterium
TCGTGTTCACGCGCACCAAGCACGGCGCCAACCGCGTGGCCGAGTTCCTCGACAAGGTGGGCGTGAGCGCGGCGGCGATCCACGGCAACAAGTCGCAGGGGGCGCGCGAGCGCGCTCTGGAATCCTTCCGCAGCGGCCGCAGCCCGGTGCTGGTCGCCACCGACCTCGCCGCGCGCGGGATCGACGTCGACGGCATCACGCACGTCTTCAACTTCGATCTGCCGAACGTGCCGGAGACCTACGTGCACCGCATCGGCCGCACCGCGCGCGCCGGCGAGAGCGGCACGGCGATCTCGCTCTGCAGCCCCGAGGAGCGGGGATCGCTGCGCGACATCGAGCGGGTGATCCGCCGCTCGCTTGCCGAGGCGCCGAGCCTCGCCGGCGAGCGCCCGCGCCGGCCCGCACGCTCGTACGCCGAGCCCGGCGCGCGCGCGCCCGCCATGTACGCGGGCTCGCGGAAGCCGCGAGCGAGCCGCCGCGGTCGCGTCCCGTACGGGCATCACGCCGGATCCGGAACCGCGTACCGCGGGGCAGGCCGGCCGGCGCCAGCCCACCGCTAGTCCACCGTTAGTCCACAGCTCTCACCAGCCGTCGGCTGGTGAGAGATGCGGGCTGCGGGATGCACCCCGCGGAGCACCGTCCTGCGCACGCCGTCGCGAGGGCCCGCGCAGCGTCAGCCAGGAGTCGAACGGCGCACTGAAGGTCGGCGAGCCCGCCGTGCGAGCGCTGCTCGAGGGCCTCGCGTGCTTCTCGCTCGCGGAGTCGCTCGGCGGCGTCGAGAGCCTGGTCGCGCACCCGGCAACGATGACCCACGCCAGCATGGACGACGCCGCGCGCGAGCGCGCCGGCATCACCGCCGGTCTGCTGCGCCTCTCGGTCGGGCTGGAGGCCACCCCGGCCCTGCTCGGCGACCTCGACGCGGGCCTCGAGCGCGCAGCGGCGGTCGGATGATGGCGGTGGGCCGGGGATCCGAGGCGTGGCTAGACCTTCTTCATCTCCTTGCCGCAGCAGCAGCGGGGGTTCTGGCTCCCGCCCTGCCCCGGCTTCGCGCCCTGGGTCACCTGGACCTCGCAGCCGCAGCTCGCGTCTGTACAGCGGTAGCGCTCGCCTTCCTTGAATGCCATCGGAGTCCTCCTTCGGGTTCTGGGGCACGCTGACTACGCATCACGGCGCGGACATTGGCGCGAAGTCGACGGACCGGCGGCCCGCAGGGGTAGACTCCCGGGTGGCTTGTTGCAGGCCGCGATGTGCGACCGCTGCAGGCAGTCCAGCTCCGGCAAGTAGCCCGCTGCTCGGTGCGGACCGTGCGAGCGCTCCACACCCGATGCAGAGCCGATGGCACCTCGCCGCCCGGGCCGCCGCGGTCGCCGGCTGGCTGCTGCTGGCAACACCCGCGAGCGCTCAGATCCTGACCGAGAACGCCGGCGTGATCTCGCCCGAGACGCCGATCGTGCGCGAAGCGCTCTCCGTGCTCGACGCCGATCACCTGCGCGAGGTGCGCTGGGATCACCAGCTCATCTTCGCCCTCGACCCGACGCGCGAGCTGAAGCTGACCGTGCCGCTCGTGTGGCGCGACGTAGAGTTCGCCACCGCGGGGAGTATTGAGGACTCGGACCTGGCCGGTCTTGGCGACGTGAGCCTGCGCTTCAAGCAGTCCCTATGGCAGGAGGACGCCGTGATGGCCTCGACCCGCTGGGCCGCGCTGGCCGAGGTCGGCGCGCCGACGGGTGAGGACGACGCGACCGAGCACGGCGCGCCCATCCCGCGGCGGCTTCAGCTCGGCACGGGCGATTGGTCGCTCGGCGCCGGCACGGCCTACACCTGGATCCGCGACCGCCAGCGCTTCTCGGCCGAGACCCTCTTTCGCTACCGGACGCGCCACGAGGGCTTGCGGCTCGGGGAAACGCTCGACCTGAACCTGGCTTGGTGGTACCGCATCACGCCGGCGAGCTTTCCACCCGGCGAGCCGCCGCTGGAGGTGCGCGGCGTGCTCGAGCTGCTCGCGAGCTACCGCTGGCCGAGTGAAAGCGACGGCGATCAGGACGACGATGGGACACTGGTCTGGCTGGCGCCCGGCCTCCAGGTCTACCCGAGCAAGACCGTGCTCCTCGAGGTCGCTTTGCGCGCGCCGATCCACCAAGACCTGGACGATGCGCTCGGCGACCGGCGCTGGGCGGGCGTCCTGGCGCTCAAGTTCCTTTTCTAGCCATGGAGGAAGCCGAATGAGGCTCGCCGACACCGCATGGATCCTGTTGATCGCCGGGTCGCTCGCCTGCCGCTCCACCCAGCCGCAATCGAGCGGTCCCGCGACGGCCACTGCCGGCCCTTCCGGCCTCGAGGTCGTGACCATCCTCGCCATGGGCCTCGAGTGACGCCCGTGAGTCAAGGGCGTCGAGGACGCCCTTGGGCGCCTGGATGGCGTCCGCACGGTCACGGTCGATCTGCAAGCGAACTTGGTGAAGCTCGACCCCGATGCCGGATTCGAGCTGCGCCTCGAGGAGATCCCGCGCGCGATCCGCGGCGCCGGCTTCCAGCCGGGCGCGATGCGGCTGCGCGCGCGCGGCCAGGTCGAGCGCACGGGCTCGGCCTGGCGATTCTGCATCGCGGGTTGGGGCCGGTGCTTCGAGATCGCGGGCCATCCGCCACCGGAAGGCGAGGCCTCGATCGAGGCGCTCGTGGACTACTCGGGCGCAAAGCCCGTGCTGCGCGAGGTCTCGGCCGGCGCGATGTCCCCCGATGGCTAGGGCACGGCCCGCACACTCCCGGATCGGATCAAGGCACGAGCGTCGAGCGGGGCGCGATGGCGCGCGGTGGGCCGGCGGCCTCCGCGAGCCCGGCGCGCGCAGCGCGCCCGAATGGAAGGAGCGTGATCCGACCGAACGTGACCTGCTCGGCCTCGAGGAGGGGCGGAACGCCGATCCGCACCTCGCGCTGGGGCACGGCGAGGAGCGTGGTGCCGTGCAGCCGGTCCCACACCGAGAGCAGGCTCGAGTAGTTCGTATCGCGCTCGCTGCGCACGGTCGAATGGTGGATCCCGTGCATGCGCGGCGTGACGACGAGGCGCACGAGCCAGCGCTCGACGGCGAGCGGGAGCCGAAGGTTGCTGTGGTGGAACAGGATCGAGACGAACAGCGCGGCGCTCCACAGCCCCAGGGCAGAGGCCGGGACACCGATCGCCGCGATCTGGAGCGCCCGGTAGGGGATCGAGAGCGCCAGCTCCCCGAAGTGGAAGCGCAGCGCCGTCGACGCGTCCAGGTCCTGGTCGACGTGGTGCACCAAGTGGAAGCGCCACAGGAAGGGAACGACGTGGTTCAGCCAGTGCCAGACCCACAGGCTCCAGTCGAGGAGCAGCACCGCAGCGAGCACGTGCAGCCAGGGCGGGAGCCCCAGGGGATAGAGCAGCCCGATTCGCCCTCCTTCGAGCCGAGCCGCCAGCGGCGCGAGCGCCACGGACTGCAGCGGCGCCACCACCGCCGCCGCGAGCGCGCCGGTCCCCAGGTTGCGCAGCACGCGCCGCAGCTTGTCGCGGGTCGCGACGCGCAGCTGCCGGCGGGTCTCGAGCCAGGTCAGGAGCGCGAACGCGCCCACCACGAGCGCCGGCGTGACCCAGCCCGGGATCGCGGCACCGCCCTCGGCTTGGACGAGTTGCGATGCCAGCACCTCGTCCATGCTCACCCGATCCGACATACCCACTTCGCGTAGCGTTCGCGAACCGGGCCGCGCGAGGGCGCCCTCAAGGAACGACGCGCACGAACGAAGCTTGCGAAGGGATGTCGTCGACCATCCCGAAGAGCATGTACCAGCCCAGCGGCAGACGGTCGGGATCGGCGGGCAGCACGATCCGCGCCTGCGCGCCGGTCTGATCGACGGCCAGCACCAGCCGGCGCGGGATGCCTGCGTCGAGCCAGTGCGTCGTGGACTGGACGCCCATCAGGACGGCGCTCGTCAGCTTCGTCGCGGGGAAGACCCGGAACGCCAGCGGCTGGCCGCGCGATACGACGCCGGCGGACAGGGCCGAGATCTGGGGGCGCACGCCGCGGAAGAGGTAGGGCGGCGACCATGCGTCGATGTCGGCGCTCGTGGGCCCGTACTGGAACTTGATCCGCGTGCCGCCCGTGGTCAGGACGCGCCCGTCGGGGAGGAGCAGCGTCACCGCGTGGTACTCGCGGTATTGCGGCGTGTCGGCCACGCGCCGCCAAGCGAGCGTCGCGGGATCGAAGAGATCCGAGCGGCGGACGATGCCGAGCACGTTCGGCTCCGGCCCGCCGGTCGCCGCCGTCTCGCCGCCCTGCGCCAGCACCCTGCCGTCGGGCAGGTGCACGACCTCGCACTGCATCCGCTTCAGCGACGGGCTCGTGCCCGGACTCCAGGTGCCGCTCGCGGGGTCGTAGAGCTCGGTCATCGCCGCCGTGGCTTGGCCCGCGGTCGAGATCCCGACGGCCAGCGCGCGCCCGTCGCTCAGGAGCAAGAGCGAGTGGTCGCTGTGTCCGGGAAAGCCGCGCTGGGCGAAGACGAGCTGCCCCGTGTCCTGCCAGGTGCCGCTCGCGGGGTCGTAGAGCTGCGGCACGCTTCCCCAGGTGCGCAGCACCTTGCCGGTGTAGAGCAGCGCCGACGGTGGGAACTCCACCTTGGAGCCCATGCGTCCGGTCCAGCTCCAGGAGGAGGTCGCGGGGTCGAAGACCTCGCAGGTGTCGGTGCGCTCGGCGTTCGGGGAGGTGCCGCCGCCCATCACGAGCAGGCGCCCGTCCGCCAGCCGCGCCAGGCCGGGGTACCAGCGGCCGGCGGCGAGCAGCATGCTCGGGAGCTGCTGCCAGGTGTCGTCGGGACGGAAGCGTTTGACCCAGGGGATCGCGTTCTTGAAGTTGCTGCCGTTCTGGCCGCCCGCGAAGAGCACGCTGCCGTCGTCGAGCAGCGTGGTGTTCATGCAGCCCTGGTCGAGGCCCGAGCCCACCGGCAAGAGCTTCTGTCCGGTGCCGGGGTGGAACAGGACGGGATCGATGGTGTCGTGGCAGAACAGCACGAAGCCGTCGGGCCGCAAGGCGGCGATGTCGGTCGCGTCGAACAGCTCGGGCAGCGTGTTCCCGATGGTCTGCCACGCTCCGGGGTGGCTCTCCGGCGCGAGCGCGAAGTCGAAGACCGACGTGCCCAGCGGAAGGGCTGCGCCGATCTCCTGGTAGTCGAGCCCGAGCGCCGCCACGCCCAGCCGGTAGCTGCCCGCGGGGACGCCCGCGACGGCATAGAGCCCGCCGGCGGAGGTGCGCACTTCGCGGAAGAACGAGAGCGAGGGCGTGAAGAGCGTCACGCGCGCACCCGCAACCGGCGCGGCGCTCGAGGCGAGCGTGACCTTGCCCATGGCCAGCGCGCCCCAGGGTGCGGGCGAGGCTTGGGCCACCTGGGCTCGGCCCGGGGAGGGGAGCAGCAGGCAGGCGGCGAGGACTACAGCCAGGCCGTGCGCCGCGCCAGAGCCGGTCGAAGGGATCCTCATGGTGCGCTCCCGGGGACAGGATCATCCTCCGCGACGCGTGCCGGGCGGTCCAGGGTACCCTCGCCGTGGGCTCGAAGACACCCATCCCGAAACGGGATCCCCCGAAAGGGGATCTCGAACGGAGAAAGAGACCGATTGGTCGCGCGCATGCGCTCGGGAACGCAAACCTCCGGAGGATCGAACTGCGAACCCTGATCCCGTTCGCCGCGATGGCTTCCGTCCTGCTCGCCGGCCAAGTCCGCGCCCAGCTCCCGCCGGGTCCCGGCCCGGCGGTCGGTCCGGTCGAGATCGCCGTCCAATCCGGCTTCGCGACCGCCAAGCAGGGTGGCTTCGGCGAGGCGCAGATCGCCGTCCTCAACCACTCCACCAGCACCGCCGTGCACGTCGTGATCCAGGCCTGGGTCCGCTACGCCGACGGAACGAAGCACGTGCTGCAGCTCGGGCCCGGGCAGACGCTTCCGCCGGGGCTGGGTGTCGTGCTCATTCCCCTCTTCGCCGTGCCGCCCAACGCGGCGCTGGGCGAGGCCACGATCGTGGGCCGCGTCTTCGTCACGCGGGTGACCAACACGACGCTCGGCCACTTCCCCCGCCCGCACGTCGCACAGGACTCCGACACCTTCCTCGTGCTGCCGCCCTGAGACAGGGCGAGCCCTAGCGGTCGAGCCACGGGCCGCCGTCGGCTCGGTGAGCGAATCGGCCGGCTCGGCTTTCCGCCAACACCCGGGCTCCGGCCGGTGTGAAGATGGCCGGATGGACGCAAAGCCGGCCGTCAGTCTCGAGGAGCTACTGGCCCAGGCCGGATGGCTGCGCGCGCTCGCTTCGAGCCTGGTACGCGACTCGGCCAGCGCCGAGGACCTCGTCCAGGACACC
>DATKBQ010000675.1:0-4900 GCA_035546375.1 Planctomycetota bacterium
TCACTTTCTCGGCCGGCCACCGACCGGCTGAGAAAGTGAAACTTTGACTACGACGCGGAAGTTGCCCAGTTGGCGGATGCGCGCGTCCTTGGACGGCCCCCTGTCGCCGTCGGCCGCTCTTTGGTCTACTCCTCGCCTTTCCCTCCATGGACCTCACCTCCGTCCCCGTCCCGCCGCCCGTGCTCCGCGTCGAAGGTCTGAGCAAGACCTATGAAGGCCGCCCGGCGGTGCGCGATCTGAGCTTCGAGGTCCAACCGGGCGAGATCCTCGGCTTGGTGGGCCCGAACGGCGCCGGCAAGACCACCAGCCTGCGCTCGATCGTCGGCATCCTACCGGTGCACCAAGGGCGCGTCCTGATCTGCGGCCACGACGTGTCGCTCCACGAGGCCGAGGCCAAGTCCTGCCTGTGCTGGGTCCCGGAGGACCCGCAGCCCTTCGACTCGCTCACGGTCCTCGAGCACCTGCGCTTCACCGCCGCGCTGTACGGCGTGCGCGACTGGCGCGAGCGCGCGGAGTCGCTGATCGCTCGCTTCGACCTCTCCGAGAAGCGCGACGCCCTGGGAGGCGAGCTGAGCCGCGGCATGCGCCAGAAGCTGGCGTTCTGCTGCGCTTGGCTCCCTCGGCCGCGGCTCCTCCTGCTCGACGAGCCGCTGTCGGGGCTCGACCCGCGCGGCATCCGCTCGGCCAAGCTGGCGATCCGCGACCTGGCGGTCGAGGGCACGGCGGTGATCCTCTCCTCGCACCTGCTCGAGCTGATCGAGGAGCTGGCCGGGCGCATCCTGATCCTCGATCGCGGCCGCAAGGTGTTCGCGGGCACGCTGGCCGAGGCGCGCGCGACGATCCGCGCGGCGGAGGGCAGCACCCTCGAGGAGATCTTCATGGCCATCACCGGCGATCCACAGACCGATGCCGCGGCCGCGCCGATCGAGGGGGAGCGCGCCGCACCGTGATCCTCCCGGGCACGCCGCTGCGCCTGCTCGCCTCGCTGAAGCTGCGCGGGACCCTGCGCAAGCAGCTGCGCCGGCTGCGGCGCCCCTCGGGCGTGCTCTTCGCCCTGATCGGGCTGGTGCTCACGGTGGGTTGGCTGGCGATGCTGGCGATGGGGCGCCAGTCCGACCTCGGGACCGGGCTGGAGGGCGATCTCCTGCTCACGGCGATCGAGCTGGGCTGCCTGGTGCTCGTCCTGATGACGCTGGCGGGCTCGCTTTCGCACCGCGGGCTGTACCTGCCGAAGGAGGAGATCGAGCTGCTGCTCGCGGCGCCGCTGGCGCGCTCCGAGCTCGTGCGCTACCGCCTGTTGACCGGGACGGCGCGCGCGGCGTTCGGCGGGATCGTGATCGCGCTGATGATCGGCGGGCGCATGCCGCGGCCCCTGTTCGGCTCGCTGGGGGCGTTCCTGGCGGCGCTGCTCCTGCCGGTCTTGGGACAGGGCGTGTCGCTCCTCGCCGGCGACGCGGAGAACCGGCTGTGGGCACGCGTCTCGCGGCTGCCGATGCGTGCGCTGAGCGTCGTCCTCGCCCTGGCCGTGGTCGGCTTCGCGATGGCGATGGTCACCGGCGCGCGCTGGGGCCCGATCCTGCGCGAGATGGGCCTGAGCGGCGGTCTCTCGGGACTGCTCGAGAAGCCCTGGCTGCGCGCGGTAACGTGGCCCTTCGAGCCGTGGGCGCGGATGATCGCCGCGCAGGATGCGCAGCAGTTCCTGCTCTGGGCCGGCGTGTGCACGCTCTTCTGGGCGCTCGGCTTCGAGCTGGTCGCGCGCTTGCCGGTGGACTTCCGCGAGCTCTCGCTGGCCACCTCGGCGGACGTGGCGCGCAGGCTCTCCCGGCGTCGCAGCGGGGCCGGCGCCAGCTCGACCGAGGCCTCGCGGCGCTCCGCGGGCTGGCGCGTTCCGTGGCTCTTCGGGAGACGGACCTTCGGCGCCCTCGCCTGGCGCAAGAGCTGCGCGATCCTGCGCAAGGCGCGGGGGACCTTCGTCACCTCGGCGGTGATCCTGGCGGTGCTGACGCTGTTCACGGCAGGCATGGAGCCCGAGCGCAACGCGGAAGCCGCCCTGCGCGGCTCGTCCCTGATCGCCCTGCTCGGCACCCTGTACCTGTGCGCCGGGCTGCGCTTCGACTTCCGCGAGGACCTCGAGCACATGGAGGTCGTCAAGTCCTGGCCCGTGCCGCCGCGACGCGTGTTCCTGGCGACGCTCTTGCCCGAGGTGGTGCTGGTCAGCCTGCTGCTCGCCGCGGCCATCGGCGCCCGCGCGCTGTTCACGCAGAGCTTCCACCCGGGCGTGCTCCTGATCGTCGCGGCGCTGCCGCTCGCCGTGCTCGCCTGGGTCGCCGTCGACAACGCGGTGTTCCTCTACGCGCCGGTGCGCTACACGCCCGGCGAGGAGGGCGCGCTGCACCACGCCGGCCGCGCGATGGCGGTCATGCTGCTGCGGCTGGTCGTTTTCGCCGCCGCCGCCGCCGGCATGGTGGGCGTGGGCTTCGCCGGGTGGTGGATCGCCCGCGAGCTGGCCGGGGCGGACCCGGGCTCCGCGGCCGCCGTCGCCGTGGGGCTGGGGGCGGCTACGCTCCTGGCCGAGGACCTGGTGCTGGTGGCGATCGGCGGGCGCATGCTCGGGCGCTTCGACGTCGCGCGGGACCGCGGCTGAGCGAGACCGGCGCCGAGCTGGATCGACGTGCGGCACCCGGAGACCCTCCAGCGGCCCGCAGGGATTCCCCCGGGACAGCACGCCGTGGACCGGCTGCCCGTGCTCCACGTCGGCGAGATCCCGAGCTTCGACGCGGCGCGCTGGCGCCTCGAGCTCTCGGGAGAGGTCGACTCGCCCGCCAGCCTCGCCTGGAGCGAGGTGCGCGAGCTGGAGGAGGTCGAGGTCGTCGCGCCGATGCACGGGGCCACGGGGTGGAGCCGGCTCGAGAACCGCTGGCGCGGGGTGCGCTTCGCCGAGATCGCGCGGCTCGTGCGGCCGAGGAGCACCGCCCGGTTCGTCCGCTTCTCCGACGGCGAGCTCTACGACACGACGTTGCCGCTGGAGGTGGCGATCGAGGCGGATGTGCTGCTCGCACGGATGCTCGACGAGCGGGCGCTGCCGCCGGCGCATGGCGGGCCGCTGCGGCTCGTGGTGCCGTCGCGGTATGCGTGGAAGTCGGTGAAGTGGTTGCGCGTGGTGGAGTTCCTGGGAGAGGACCGGCCGGGATTCTGGGAGGCGCGGGGATTCGACGTGAATGCGGATCCGTGGCGGGAGGAGAGATGGGCGTGAGGCGGTGCGAGGTGAGATGGTTCCAGAGCGGTCGCGTGGCCGCAGTGTTCGGAGGAGCAAGCGTGCAGAGGCGCGCTGCGCGCGCTTCGGCGGCCGAGTACGGCCGCCGGATCCCGTGCGCTCAAGCGGCCGAAGACGGCCGCTTATCGCGCCCGGGATTCAGGTAGGAAGAGCTTCGCGCCCGAATGGCAGGACGGATCGCGATTCACGACAACAGAAGTCGGCCGGATGGCGATACTTCATTGAACGGTGATGACCTTGGTGGGTGGGGGCCAGATGTACGCCCTATCAGATTGGGACGAAGGTAGCGTTGCGCGCGTCGGCCGATGTTGTTACGGCGACTGCCGACTGCGACCGCGGTGCACCCGCTCAACAGAGGCGACAACTATCTTGACACCCACCGCTTGCCCTGGAAGTCGCCATGCCATGCCATTCGGGCGCGAAGCTCTGCTACCTGAATTCCGCGGTAGGTTCGGCCGTCTGCGGCCGAACCGGACGCGGAATCCGGCGGCCGTACTCGGCCGCCGAAGCGCGCGGAGCGCGCCTCTGCACCTACATGTCACCGACATGTCACGCCAAGCCACGCCCCTCACGCCCCCGTCAGCTCCCCTCCGCCAGCGCCGCCCGCAGATGCGGCCCCAACCTCTCCGCCGTCGCCGCATTCACCCAGCCCACCCAATCCACCGGCGTCTCGCAGTCCATCGGAAAATCCAGCTCGTCCCCGTCCGGCGCCGTGACCACGCACCCCGCCTCCCGCGCGCACAGCACCGCACCCGCCAAGTCGTATGGCTTCGCCGTCACAGCCGGCCCGCCGACCTTCTTCGCGACCATGCCGCGGATATCCACGACCATCCGATACGTCCCCAGCGCCAGCAACACCAGCTGCCCGCCATTCGAGATGTACTGGTCGTCGTAGCAATCCCGCACCCGCGCCCCTTCGCGCTCGGCCAGCCGCCCGAAGAACCTCGCCTCGAGCCGCGCCAGCTCCGGCCGTTGCTCCGGCAGGTACCGGAAGAACGGAAAGTACCCGCGGTCCGCGCGGTCGTCGGCATCGGCCCGCAGGACGCGCCGCTCCAGCTCCTCGTCCCCCTCCAGCGTGCGCAGCTCGAACGAGCACCCGCCCCCGCGTCCTGCGCCGAGCACCCTGTACCGCGCCGCGCGCGAGTCCGGGACCTCGCTCACGATCCCCATCTCGAGCTCCCCGAGCCGCGGCACTCCGTTCCCCGGCCCGGCGCACGACACCACCGTCCACGCGCTCCGCAAGTCCGCCATGAGGTTGCGCGTGCCGTCGATCGGGTCCAGGGCGATGCGCGGCCCGCCGTGGTCGAACCCCGCCAGCTCCCGCGGGGCTCCGCCCGTCCCCGGCCCGCAGTGGCGCCAGCCCGAGTCCTCGGTCAGGAGCGAGAGCGGCCGCTCGCGCGCCGTCTCCGCCAGCCAGGCCTCCACCGCGCGCTCGCTCTCCTCGTCCAGCGCGTAGGTCACGTCGCCCGCGCCCTGGCGGACCGGCCGCGCCAGCTCCTCGAGCCGGCCCTGGCGCGCCGCGCGCTCGAGCGCCGCTCGCGCGGCCGCGCGGACCCTCGAGCACAGCCCGTGCAGCCGAGCGCTCCACTCCAGGGTCTCCATTCGTTGCATTGCGGAGGGTCGCGC
>DATKBQ010000676.1:0-9387 GCA_035546375.1 Planctomycetota bacterium
AGGGCAGGCGCGGGTCGGACCTCACGAAGTCGTTCACGAAGCAGCAGCCGGCGTCGAGCCGCTCGGCGGCGATGCGCTCGCCGCGCGCGGCGTCGCGGGTGAAGACCGCGGCGCCGAGGCCGTAGGGGCTGTCGTTCGCGATCTCGATGGCGCGCTCCTCGTCCTCGGCGGGCAGGATCGCCGCCACCGGTCCGAAGAGCTCCTCGGAGTACGCCGGCGAGCCGGCGCGCACGTCGGCCAGGACGGTCGGCGGGTAGAAGGCGCCGGGTCCGTCGGGGATCTCGCCGCCGAGCAGGAGCCGCGTGCCGGCCTCCACGCTGCGCCGGACTTGGGCGTGCAGGTCCTCGCGCAGGTCGCGCCGCGCGAGCGGGCCGAGGTCGAACTCGCCCTCCAGCGGATCGCCCCAGGTCTTGGCGCCCATCGCCCCGACCATCCGCTCGGTGAACTCCGCGAGCACCGCCTCGACGACGACGAAGCGCTTGGCGGCGATGCACGACTGGCCGGTGTTGATCAGCCGCGAGGCGACGCAGGCCTCCACCGTGCGCTCGAGGTCGGCGTCCTCGAGGACGACGTAGGGGTCGCTGCCGCCGAGCTCGAGCACGGTCTTCTTGAGCGCCTTGCCGGCGGCCGAGGCGACGGCCTGCCCGGCCGGCGTGGAGCCGGTGAGCGTGACCGCGGCGACGCTCTCGTGGGCGATCAAGGTCTCGACGCGCTCCGAGGGGACTATCAGCGCGTGGCAAAGCCCGCGCGGGAGGCCGGCGCGCTCGAGGAGCTCCTGGATCGCGAGCGCGCAGCCGCTGACGTTCGAGGCGTGCTTGAGCGCCAACGCGTTGCCCGCCATCAGGTTGGGCGCGGCGCAGCGGAAGACCTGCCAGAACGGGAAGTTCCAGGGCATGACCGCGAGCACCAGGCCCAGCGGCCGGAACTCGACGAAGCTCTTGCCGCTGTCCGCCTCGGCGGGCTCGCGCGCCAGGAAGCGCTCGGCGTGCCCGGCGTAGAACTCGCACACCCAGGCGCACTTCTCCGCCTCCGAGCGACCCTGGGCGAGCGGCTTGCCCATCTCCTCGGCCATCAGCCGCGCGTATTCGTCGGCGCGTGAGCGCAGCGCTTCGGCCGCGCGCTTCAGGCAGCGTGCGCGAGCGCCGAAGCTCTCGCGACCCCCCGCGCGGGCCGCCGCCGCTCCGTCACGGAGCGCGGCATCGGCCTCGCGCTCGCTCGTGTCCGGGTACGTCCGCAGCCGGCGCCCCGTGGCCGGATTGACCGATTCCATCGCGCTCGAAGCTCCTACGGAGGCGGAGTGTAGTCCTGCCGAGGGAAGTCGAGGCGAGTGCCCGGCCCGTGCGAGCTCGCGCCAAGGGCTTGCCCCGGTGTCCGGGCACATGGGTGACACTCGTGTGCCCCCGGGGGCTAGGGCCCCCATTAGAATGCGCGGCTCGACGCCATGGACCCGATCGTCCTGCAAGCCCGCGTGCCTTCGGCGAGCGCCGCCCAGGTGCTCGACGCCCGCGATCTGCGCGTGATCGACCTGCGCACGGCCTCGGAGCACGCCGAGGACCACCTGCCGGGCGCGGTCAACGTGCGGCTCTTCGACGACGTCGGCCGCGCGCTGATCGGCACGCTGTACCGCCGCGAGTCACCGGAGCGGGCCTTCGGCGAAGCCCGCGAGCTCGCCCGGGCGCGGATCTCGGGCCTGGTCGAGGAGATCGGGCGTGCGTCGGATTGGCGGCCGCCGCGCGCCGATCTCG
Organism: Planctomycetota bacterium; assembly: GCA_035546375.1. GTDB lineage: Bacteria > Planctomycetota > UBA1135 > UBA1135 > DATKBQ01. The sequence goes on from DATKBQ010000676.1 coordinate 1,746, forward strand.
AGCGCGAGCTGGAGCGCTGGACCTCGGGCGGGATCGAGGCCTTCGACACCGCCCTCGAGGCGGAGCCGGTCGATCGGCTGCCCGAGGACCCGGTCGTGCTGCACTGCTGGCGCGGCGGCCTGCGCTCGCGCAGCGTGGTCGCCTTCGTGCGCGCGCTCGGGCTCGAGCGCGCCGTCCTGCTCGCCGGCGGCTACAAGGCTTACCGGAGAGCGGTGATCGCGGGCCTCGCGGGTTGGGAGGCGCCGCCGGCCTTCGTGCTGCGCGGGTTGACCGGCGTCGGCAAGACGCTGGTCCTGCGCGAGATCGAGCGGCTGCGCCCGGGCTGGACGGTCGACCTCGAGGCGCTCGCCGGCCACCGCAGCTCGATCCTGGGCATGGTCGGCCTCGTGCCGCGCTCGCAGAAGGCCTTCGAGACGGGCCTCTACGCCCGTATTCGCGCGAGCTTCCCCGGCGGGGTGGTCGTCTTCGAAGGCGAGAGCCGCAAGGTCGGCGACGCGATCATCCCCGATCGAGTGTGGTGCGCGCTGCACGGCGGCGCGAACCTCGAGCTGGTCGCGGCTCCCGAGCGCCGGGTCGAAGTGCTCGTCGAGGACTACCTCGAGCATCCCGCGAGCCGCGACGAGCTGCGCCGTCAGCTTCCGTTCATCGAACGCCGGCTAGGGGCGCGCTGGGAGGGCGAGCTGGTCGCCATGCTCGACGCCGGCCGCGAGCGCGAGCTCGCCGCGTTGCTCCTCGAGCGCTACTACGACCCGCTCTACCGCCACTCGGAGGGCCGGCGGAGCTACGCGGCCTCGTTCGACTCCTCGGACCCGGCCGGGGCGGCCGAGCGGATCGCCGCCTGGATCTCGACCCGCGGCTGAGCCCAGCCAGCCAGGGCTGCCCGCTGCCAAGTGACGAAACCGTCGTCATTTGGCATGCTAAATGACGACGATGTCGTCAAATTCCGTCCCGGACATCCCCAGGGCCGTCGATCTCGGGGCTTGGCTAGCCAAGAAGTCGCATTTCCTACTGGGCCCTCGCCAGACCGGAAAGAGCTACCTGGTCCAGCGGACGCTGCCGCAGGCGAAGGTCTACGACCTGCTCGACAGCTCCACATATCTTGCGCTCAGCCAGGACCCCGGACGCCTCGCCCAGGAGATCACCGCCGCGGATTCCTTGGTGGTCATCGACGAGGTGCAGCGGCTGCCGGAGCTCTTGAACGAGGTTCACCGCCTGATCGAGTCGCGCGGCACGCGCTTCCTCTTGACCGGGTCGAGCGCCCGGAGGCTCAGGGGCGGTGGCGTGAACCTGCTGGGGGGACGTGCGCGCATGCGTCACCTGCATCCACTGACCGCACGCGAGCTGGGATCGCACTTCGACCTCGCTCGCGCCATCCAGCGTGGTCTGCTCCCCTCGATCTACTTCTCCGACGAACCGGAGGCGGATCTTGAGGCCTATGCCGGTGCGTACTTGCAGCAGGAGATTGTCGCCGAAGGCGCGACGCGCAACGTCCAGGCATTCAGCCGATTCCTCCGCGTGGCCGCGCTGTGCAATGCGACCTTGGTGAACTTCACAAAGGTCGCGAGCGATGCCCAGGTCGCGCGCACGACCGTGTACGAGTACTTCGAGATCCTGAAGGACACGCTGATCCTGCACGAGGTGCCTGCGTGGACCCGCTCGAGCAAGCGCAAGCCGCTCGTGTCGTCGAAGTACTACTTCTTCGACGTCGGCGTCGTTTCCGCGCTCCAAGGGCGTCTCGTCGCACCGGGCACGCCCGAGTTCGGCCCGGCGTTCGAGACCTATGTGCTGCACGAGCTCCTGGCGTGGCGCGACTACGTGTCGGGCGAGCTGGTCCAGCATTGGCGATCGGCTTCGGGGCTCGAGGTCGATTTCATCCTCGGCGGGCACACGGCGATCGAGGTCAAGGGCAGCGATCGCGTGGGGGCCCATGACTTGAAGCCCCTGCGCGCGCTGGCCGAGGAGACGAAGCTGGCTCGCTACCTTTGCGTCAGCTTGGAGCCGCGCAGGCGCGAAGTGGATGGAATCACGATCTTGCCGTGGCGCCGCTTCCTGGACGAGCTCTGGTCGGGCGAGTACGCGGGATGACGGCCGCGCGGCCGTCGGCGAGTCTCGTGCGAGCGGCCAGATTCCAGTCGCTCACACGTTCCGCAAGAGCAGCGCCAGCCCCTCGCGCGCCTGCGAGCGCAGCTCGTGCAGGCCGCTGACGTTGCGGGCGCGGCGCCAGAGGTAGCCCGGGCGCAGGTAGAAGCGGCGCACCATGCGCTTCTTGAGGCGCAGCATGGCGGCGCGGTCGAAGCTGCGCGTGGGCAGGAAGGCGTTTCCGCCGCCCTGGTCCATGACCAAGTCGCGCGGGTCGGCCAGGCCGAGCTCGACGGCGCGGGCGCGGAAGGGCGTGGCGAAGCGCGGGACGGCCATGTTCAGGCTCATGAAGTCGAGGTCCAGCTCGATCGCGAACTCCAGCGTTCGAGCGAGCGACGCCTCGCTCTCCTCGGGCAGGCCAACGATGAACGTGCCGACGGTGCGCAGGCCGTTGCGCTGGGCGCGGCGGACGGCGGCGCGGACCTCGGCGGTGGAGTAGCCCTTGCGGTAGCGGGCGAGCTGCTCGTCGTCGGCGCTTTCCACGCCCAGGATCAGCGTGTGACAGCCGGCGCGGCGCATGGCGGACAAGAGCGCGTCGCTGGCCGTGTCGGGCCGCGTGAACGTGGTCCAGGAGAGGTCGCGGGAGGCGAGGGCGTTGCACAGCTCGACCCCGCGCTCCTCGCGCAGCCCGAACGTCTGGTCGGCGACGAACAGCTCGCGGATCCCGCGCGCGCGCAGGTGGTCGATCTCCTCCAGCACGCCGCCGATCGGGCGCGAGCGGAAGCCGAGCGTGCCGATGACGCAGAAGGTGCACGGGTACGGGCAGCCGTACTCGGTCAGGACCGTCGCGAAGCGGCGCGAGCGCGCGAACGAGAAGCGGTAGCCGCGCGCGGGGAAGAGCTCGTGGCGCGGTCGCGGGATCAGCCAGGGGCCGCGCGAGCGCTCCCGGACGCGCCGGATCCCGCCGGCGCTGCGCACGGTGGCGTCCTGGACATCGCCCGCGCGGCCCGCGAGGCAATGGAGCGCGTCCTCGTTCGAGAAGTCGTGCAGCGCCGCCTCGAGCCAGGGCTCCTCCGCCAGGCGCTCCTCGCTCGCTTCCTGGAGCACGTCGCCGATCGCGAGCACGCGCCGGCCGAGCGCCGCCTGGGCCGAGAGGAAGCGGCGGTCCTCCTCCCAGGAGACCGAGCCGACCAGCGAAACGATCGCCTCCGGCCGCAGGGCGTCGATCCGCTCGCGCGCCGAGCGCGGGGAGAGCCGCTCGGCCATGCAGTCGAGCACCGCCGTCTCGTGCCGCTCGGCCAGCCGCCCGGAGAGCATCACCAGGTCGATCGGGTGGAAGAGGTAGTTCGACTTGGTGGTCTTCGAGCAGAAGTAGTCGCGGATGTACGTCCGCTCGCCCGGAGGGTTGAGCAGCAGGATCTTCACCGCGCGCCTCGCGAGGCGAGGACGGGGCGCGCCGGCTCCGGCCGCCGCAGCGCGCGCGCCGCCTCGAGCACCGCCTCGACCGGGATCGCGACCAAGCACAGCGGAGCGCCCCAGACGCAGCTCGCGAGCTTGTTGTCGTGCACGTTGATGCACGGGCTGCACGGCGGCGGCCGGTAGAGAGAGCGCACCGAGCGTCCGAGCGGCTCGTACATGACCGGCGTCTCGGGCCCGAAGAGGCCGACCGTCGGCGTTCCCAGCGCGGCGGCGACGTGCATCGGGCCGCTGTCGTTGGTGACCACGACCGCGGCGCGCGCGAGCAGCGCCGCCAGCTCGCCGCACGGGAGCTCGCCGGCCAGGTCCGCGATCGGTCCCGCGCCGGCTTGGACGGCGACGGCCTCGGTGTAGGCGCGCTCCGAGCGCGAGCCGATGAGCGCGACCGCCAGGCGGTCCTCCTCCCACATGCGCCGGGCCAGCTCGGCGAAGCGCCCCGGCGGCCAGCGGCGCTCGAGGGAGAGCTGCCCGGCATTGGGGTTGAGCACCGCGTACGGTGTCCCGGAGGAGATGCCCCGCTCGGAGAGCCGCGCCGCCGCGAGGCGCTCGTCGGCGAGGGTGAAGCGCAGCGGCGCGATCTCGGCGGGGTCGACCTCCAGGCCGTCCTCGCCGCCCGCCAGCGAGCGGAAGTTGCGCGCCACGTGCCAGTAGCGGTTGAAGGGCGCGGCGTCGGTGTGGAAGCGCCCGCGCCAGATCCCGGGCGCGGCGAAGCCGTGGACGCGCGGAGCGCCCGAGAGGAGCGAGACGAGCGCCGAGAAGCGCGTGAAGAACTCGAAGTCGTACACCTCGTCGAAGCGCTCGCGCCGCAGGCCGGCCAGGAGCCGAGCGATGCGCTGCAGGACGTGCCCCCAGCCGGCGCAGGGCAGGTCGAGCGTGATCACACGGTCGAACACCCCGAGCGCCCCGGCGAAGTCGCGGTTCGCGGCGAGCGTGAGCAGCGCGATCTCGGCCCTGGGGTGGCGCCTGCGCAGGCTCGCGACGGCGGGCGTCAGGAGCTGCAGGCTGCCGACTCCCCAGAACTTGATCGCCAGCACGCGCCGGGCCTCCCCGGAGGGCCGCGGGCGCAGCCACGCGAGCGGCTGCAGGAGCGCGCAGGCCGCCGGCCCCAGGAGCTTGTCGGCCCGCTGCAGGGCCTTCATGGGGATGTCCTGCTCGCTGCGCATCGGCTGGGGCGAAGAAGCGAGTATAGCGGCGGCGCCCGCGTGCCCCCGCCGCCCAGGGACGCCGGGGCCGGCCACGGGGGCTCAAAGGCCCTCCCTGCGGCTGCCGATAGAGCCTGAGGTCCGCTCGAATCCCTTCACCGCTGCCCCCCGGCGGCAAGTCCCCCTCGAGGCGCGCCGAGCGCGCAGGGATGGTGCTTGTGAGCCTGCTCGCCTACCTGCTCGTCCTCGCTCCCGCGCCGCTCGTTCGAGCCGACCAGGATCGGCCGCCGGAGGCGCCCCATCGGCTCCTCGAGCGCGTGGCCGCGATCGGCGCGCGGCTGACGGCGGGCGTGCGCACGCCGGCGAGCCTGGCGCGCGTCTTCGAGGCCACCCTCGCGCAAGAGCGGCGAGTGGCCTTCGAGCGGACCGACGTCACCTTCTTCCAGGCCCCGCTTCGCAACGGCGAGCGCTTGGTCGCGGAGGCCCTCGAGGCCGAGCCGACGCTGGTCCTGGCGGTCGACTTCCTCTTCTGGTTCGGCTATGGCTCGATGGCCGCGGACGGCGAGCCGCTGCGCGGCGAGGCGGACCGGCTCGTGCTCCTGGAAGAGGGCCTGCGCCTGCTCGAGGCCTTCCCCTGCCCGGTGGTGGTCAGCGACTTCCCCGACATGTCGATTTCGGTCGGCACCGAGCTGCGCCCGGAGCAGATGCCGCGCGCCGAGACCCTCGTGAAGCTCAACGCGCGCCTGCGGGAATGGGCCGCGGAGCGCAAGGGCGTGGTCGTGCTCCCGCTGGCCCAGCTGATCGACGACATGCGCTGCCTGCGGCCGTTCCAGATCGGCGAGCGGCGCTGGGAGCCCGGGAGCGGGGCGCGGCTGCTCCAGAACGACCTCCTGCACCCGAACCTGGAGGGTCTGGCGGCGCTGGCGCAGCTGATCGCCGTCGAGCTGGGGAAGCGACCCGGCTGGACGGCGCCGGGGGCGTTCGAGATGGATCCTGGGGTGGTGCTCGCACGCCTGGGCTCCGCGAAGGACCGAGACGCCGGCGGGCGCCGCGCAGGCGCCAAGGGCCGGGAGTAGGATCCGCGGGGCGCCGGCCGCCGATTCCGCGGCCGTGGCGCGATGGAACCGCCGCGGCATGGCTTACCATTCGCTTGCGCGGCCGAGCATCGCGGGTGCCCGGCCGGCTCACTCCATGTGCGGATTCATCGGCATCTACGGGCCCGAGGGGGCCGAGGTCGCGCTCGAGATCTACGAGGGCCTGCTCTCGGTCCAGCACCGCGGCCAGGACGCGGCGGGGATCATCACCTGCACGGACTCCTTCCACGTGAAGAAGGGGCTGGGGCTGGTGCGCGACGTGTTCACCGAGAAGAACATGGCGCGGCTGCGCGGCAACCTGGGGGTCGGGCACGTGCGCTACCCCACGGTGGGCTCGGGGGCCGACGACGACGTCCAGCCGTTCGCCACGAACATCCCGTTCGGGGTGGCGATGGCCCACAACGGCAACGTCACGAACTTCCAGGAGCTGACGGGCATCCTGCGCCGCTCCGGGATCCGCCCGGGCTCGAACTGCGACCTGGAGGTGATCCTGTTCGTGTTCGTGCGCGCGCTGCAGAAGAGCGTGCGGCCGGGCGCCGCGATCACCGCCGAGGACGTGTTCACGGCCGTGAAGGCGGTCTACGCGGAGGTCAAGGGCGCTTACTCGGTGGTCGCCATCCTGGCCGACGGCGGGCTCTTGGCCTTCCGCGACCCGTACGGGATCAAGCCGATCTGCTTCGGCGAGAAGCACACCGATCAGGGCATCTCGTACGCCGTGGCGAGCGAGAGCGTGGTGCTCGACGTCGCCGGCTACACGCGTACCCTGGACATCGGCGCGGGCGAGGCGGTGTACATCTCCGCCGACCGCAAGGTGCACCAGCGCAAGCTCTCCGACCGGCCGCACCGGCCGTGCATCTTCGAGCTGGTGTACTTCGCGCGCCACGACTCGATGCTCGACGACATCTCCGTCTACAAGACGCGCCGGCGCTTCGGCGAGGCCCTGGCGGAGCAGTGGAAGGCCGAGGGGGCGCCGCTGCCGGACACGATCATCCCGGTGCCCGATTCCTCGCGCGAGGCGGCGATGGCCATGGCCGAGCGGCTGGGGCTGCCGTATCGCGAGGGACTGGTCAAGAATCGTTACATCGGCCGCACGTTCATCATGCCCAGCCAGGACTCGCGCCAGTCGAGCGTGCGCCGCAAGCTGAACACGATCCCGCTCGAGTTCGAGGGCAAGGACGTGCTCCTGGTGGACGACTCGATCGTGCGCGGCAACACCTCGCGCCGCATCGTGCAGATGGCGCGCGCGGCCGGGGCGCGGAAGGTGTACTTCGCGGTCACCAGCGCGCCCTTGACCTCGCCCTGCCCGTACGGGATCGACATGGCGACCAAGACCGAGTTCATCGCCTCGGGCCGCTCGCGCGAGGAGATCGCGCGCCACATCGGTGTCGACTACCTCATGTACCTCGACATCGAGCGCATGAACGAGGCGGCGCGCGCCGGCAACCCCAAGATCGAGCGCTTCTGCAACGCCTGCTTCACCGGGGAGTACCCGACCGGGGACGTGACCAAGGAGATGCTGGAGGAGATCGAGGGCGAGCGGAACACCTCGCGTGGCGGGGTGGCGGTCGAGATCTGAGCGGGCCGTAGCTCCGGCCGCTCCTCACGCGACGCGCACCGCTTCGTTCAGGACCGATTCGCGCATCGAGTCGCGCAAGCCGCGCTATGCGCCGTTGCCCGGAGTAGATTCAGGATGGGAGACTCGTTCCGGCCGCGGCCAAGCGTAGGCGAGGCCCGTCACGCCGAGTTCCACCCAGGCGCATCCTGATCACCTCGCCCGTCTTCCCGCCCGACCTGGGCGGGCCGGCGGTGTACGTGCCGAGCCTGGCGCGCTACCTCGTCGGGCGCGGGCAC
>DATKBQ010000677.1:0-4660 GCA_035546375.1 Planctomycetota bacterium
TAAAGGGCGAGGGTGCTCGCTCGTAGTGGGGATACGCACCCGGAGTCAGGCCGCTGCGCACAGTGGCCCATTCCCGGGCTCCGCGGCGGATCCCAGGTAAGGGGGGCGGCTGGTGCCGCCGATCCACCGAGCACGGGGCGCAGGCCGGGTCCGACGAGCCGAGGAAACCGAGATGAACTACCGAGACGGAAAGGGCACCGCGATGGCGGAACTAGGCGAGGCTCTGCAGGAACGCGCGGGGACGATGCGGCATGGATTGAAGGAGCGCCTCGACGATTCCCGCGAGCGGGCGAAGGAGCTCTACCGGCGCGGGAAGGACCGCGCGGTGGAAGCCGAGCACCGTTTCGAGGGCTCGGTCGGGAGCCACCCCTGGCGCGCGCTCTTCATCGCCGCCGGTGTGGGCATCCTGCTGGGGATGCTGACGCGCCGACGCTAGGCCCGGTTCATCCATCAGGCGGCGGTTGGTGAAGGATCCGGGCTCGGGCGGGCGCCATCCCGCCGCCCGCGGGGTCGGCGTTTCGCGCGTGAGCTGAAGCTGGCGCGTCGTATCCTGTGGCCGCCGCGGCCGGTCCCGTGGCCGGCAGCGGCGCTCCGGCCACGCGCCGTACCGGGCGGGAATGACCACGCTCTACTGGATCCTGCTCGGGGGCGTCGCCATGAGCGCGATCGCGCTCGTGGGAGCGCTCACGCTCCTGGTCAGCGAGACGTCGCTGCGCCGGCTGATGCTCCCGATGGTGGCCTTCGCCGCCGGATCGCTCATCGGCGGCGCGCTCTTCCACATGCTCCCGGCCGCGCTGGAGAGCATGGACGTGATCCCCGCCGCGCGCTGGGCCGCGGTCGGATTCCTGGGCTTCCTCGGGATCGAGCAGTTCCTGCACTGGCACCACTGCCACCGCGGCGCGGACGGCGACGCGAAGCCGGTCACCTACCTGATCCTGCTCGGCGACACCCTCCACAACTTCGTCGACGGCCTTTCGATCGCCGGAGCGTTCCTGGTCGACGTCCGGCTCGGCATGACCGCCTGGATCGCCGCGGCGGCCCACGAGGTGCCCCAGGAGCTCGGCGACTTCGTCGTGCTCGTCCACGGCGGCTGGAGCCGGCGCAAGGCGCTGCTCTTCAACCTGCTCTCCGGCCTGGCCTTCCTGGCGGGCGGCTTGATCACCTACGCCGCCTCGCTGCGCTTCGACATCGCATGGCTCGTGCCGCTCGCCGCGGGCAACTTCCTCTACATCGGCGCCTCGGACCTCGTGCCCGAGGTGAACCGCCCGCGCACCTTCGCCGCGAGCATCCTGCACTTCGGCGCGTTCGCGGCCGGGATGGGACTCTTGCTGCTCCTGAGCGAGGTGACGGCGCACTGAGGCGCACGGGGGCCTCCCGCGGGTGCTCGATCCCGCGACCTAGGCCAAATCAACGACGACGAACGAACGAGCGCCGGCATCCTGCAGCCACCTGTGCCGGAGGGTGGCGTTGCGCAGGATGATTCCCGAATCAAACGGACACCGCGGAAGCCTCGCGCCGCAGTCGTTCGGGCGCGGACCAGCCGTCGGAGCAAGACAACTTGAATCCGCGGACATTCGTGAGTGGGTGGCCGCCAGCGAAGGGCGCTCGCGGCTAACGACTCCACTCCGATGAAACCTCAAAGCCGCCGCCAGGCAAGGCGGGGCGTGTCCATGACGTCGCCGCGGCTCTGATCGAGGTCAGATGGACTTCGCGCGGCGGCACGCCTGCAGGACGTGAGCTGCGAGCTAACGCCCGTTCCCGCGAGTTGCTCTTGCGAGCCGCCTCAGATGTAGGCCGGCGGATCGCTGGCCGGGAAGGACTCCCAGGAGGCCTCCTCGACCAGGTCGCGCGAGTGCTGGCCGAAGCGCAAGCGCTCCACTGGGCGTTCAGGGCGCGGGGAGATTGCGCAGCGCCGGCGAGCGCGGCCGAGCGGCGAGCGAGCGACGAGCGCGGATCCACCGGACACCATGGCCAGGCCGGCGAGCGAGCGGCGGGTGAGTCCCAGGCCGAGAAGCGCCGCGCCGCCGAGGAAGGCGGCGAGCTCGAGCGGGCCGGAGCGGGCGGGGCTCGGCATCGTCGTGCTCCCTCAGAAGCGCCAGACGAGCGAGCCGCCGAAGAGCCACTCGGTCGCGTCGAGGGACGAGGAGTCCGTGTACAGCACCTGGGGCGAGAGCGCGAGCGGGCCGGCGATGCGCACGTCGACGCCGAGCCCGGCGTACCACCCGCTGCCGTCGTCGTCGATCACGTCGCCCACGTCGGTCCGATAGAGGAACCCGCCGCGCAGGTAGGTCGAGAAGCGCGAGCCCTCGTTCCAGTCGGCGAGGCGCAGCCCGATCATCCAGCGCGTCGTGTCGACGGTCTCGCTGTCGATGGAGCTGGTGGCGACGTCGAAGCTCGAGCGCATCACCGCGGCCTCGAGGCCCAGGCCCACCTCTCCGGTCCAGCCGATCAGGCCCACCTCCAGGCCGAACGCCGGATCGACGTCGGGATCGCCGGCCGTGTCGTAATCGTCCTCGATGACGTAGGCGCCGATGGAAACCCAGCCGCTGGGCTGCGAGGGGTCCTGGAAGGGGACAGCCGCGCTCGCAACGGTCGGAACGAGCAGTCCGAGCACGAAGGGAAGTGCGCAGGGGGTCATCGTTCGTCTCCCGCAAGCCGGTGCGGCCGGTGCCTGGGATTCTAGCGAGCCGGAGCCGCGAAGCCCCGAGGGGGTGCTGCCGCGGACCGGCGCGAAGCGATAGGATCCTGCGCGTGGAGCGCGGCCAAGGAATCGCACTCGTGCTGGCGGCTGCCGGGCTTGCGGCGTGCCGCGCCGATCGCCCCGGCAATCCGGAGCGCCCAGCGGTGCCGGATCCCGCCCCGAGTCTCGCCCAGACCGCGGGCGAGCCCGACCCGGCGCCCGGCGAGGGAGCCGGCGGCGAGGCCGGCGATTGGCAGGTGCTCTTCGACGGGCGCTCGTTGAGCGGATGGACCTCGCGCGGAGGCCGTTACGACGGCGCCGCGCTCTGGATCGTCGAGGACGGCGCGATCACGGGCGTGCAGGGGCCGGGCGGCGAGGGCGGCCTGCTCTACACCGAAGGCATCTACGCCGACTTCGAGCTCGAGCTGGAAGCGCGCGTCGGCTACCCCTTCGACTCCGGCATCTTCCTGCGCATGCAGCCGCCTGCATCCGGCCTCAAGGGGATCCAGGTCACGATCGACAACCGGCCGGGCGGCGAGGTCGGAGCGCTCTACGCCGACGGTTTCCTGACCCACAACCAGGACGCGAAGGCGCGTTTCCGCCGCGGCGAGTGGAACCACTTCCGCGTGCGCTGCCAGGGCGAGGACTTCCACGTCGAGGCCTGGATGAACGGGGAGAAGATCGCCGACCACCGCTTCGCCCCGGGTGCGGCGGGGTTCGCCCGCGCCGGCCGGATCGGCCTGCAAGTCCACGGCGGCCTCGACGTGACCGCCGAGAGCAAGGCCCAATTCCGCGCGCTGCGCCTGCGGCTCTTGTCCGATTCGCCCGGCGGCTAGCTTGCGGCACGCGGCGTAGGCCGCCTGTGCCGCAGCCGCGCCGGCAGGCGCGGCGCGTGCATCGGTTTCCGCGGCGCGGGCCGCCGCCTGTGCCGCAGCCGCGCCAGCAGGCGCGGCGCGTGCATCGGTTTTCGGAAGTCTTGCCTTGGCGGTCGAAGTCCATGGGTCAGCGATGCTCTTCGGCCTGGAGCGGAGCCCGCTAGGATGGCGGAACCGTCACCGAAACGAACGCGTTCGTGCGCGCACCGGGCTTGATCCGGAACCCTCGCCCCGCGAGGATGTCGCGCCACGAAACGACGCGGAAGGACAACTTGACGGCATCGGACGAGAGCGTCCCGCGGCGCAGCGCCGACGGGCAGAAGGGACGCGCGGCTGGCGCGGATGCCAAGAGCGCCGAGGCGCCTGGCGCTGCGCCGCCCGCCGCGGAGCAGAGCGCTACAGCGGCCCTGGCGCCCCCCAAGCCGCGCACGAGCGCCTATTGGATCACGGAGGAGACTGCGGCCGACTTCGTGTCGAAGGTGCTCTACAACCCCCGGCGCGGCGTGCCGGTCGTGGGCCTGACGACGAAGCTACGCTCGCGTCAGGTGCTCCTGGACGCGGACGAGCTGGTCGCGCGTCTCGGCGCGCGCGCGCGCGTGGTCGTGATCCCCTCGGGCTTGGCGACCCAGCTGCTCGAGAAGAACCTGCCGAAGGCCCTGGGCGCCTACGGCGGAGCCGCGCGCATCTGGTGGCCCGGCCTCGCGCCCGACTCGAACCCCTACAAGCACCCGCTGTTCCTCTTGCGCAACCCCGAGGAGGTCGTCGCGGTGCGCGCGCGGATCCTCGCGGCCGTGCTCGGCGAATGGCCCGCCGCTCGTGCCGCCGCGGCGAACGGCGCCGGCCTCCCCGCGGTCGGCGGCGAGCCGGAGCGGCGCGTCGCCGAGCTCTCGCGCGAATTGCAGGAGATCGCGAAGGAGGTGGACCGCCTCGCGCAGGAAAACCGCGACCTCGACGGCCTGCGGCGCATGCACCTGCAGCAGATGGGGGAGCTGAAGCGCGCGCTGCGCGCGAGCAAGGAGCCGCGCGAGCCGCGCAAGCCCCGCGGCACGGTCCCGTAGCCCGTAGCCCGCGGCACGCCGCGCGTAGCGCGGCCTGTGCCGCAGCC
>DATKBQ010000678.1:0-2451 GCA_035546375.1 Planctomycetota bacterium
GCTTCGGAGAGCAGACAGGCCTGCGCTCCGAGCGACGCGGCGTTGCCGACGTACCGGATGCGCTCGAGCGGCAGCGGGGGAATGAGACCGATGCGGATCGCGCTCGGGATCGACAGATAGTTGCCGAAGCCGCCGGCCAGCATCAGCTCCTGCACCTCGTCGTCGGCGATGCCGGCCACCCGCTCCAGCATGGCGACCCCGGAGGCGATGGCGCCCTTGCAGAGCTGGACCTGGCGGACGTCCTCCTGGGTCAGGATCAGCTCGCGCGACGCCCCGCCCTCGCCCGGACGGGCCAGCACGATGAGGCGCTCCTCTCCGCGCATCAGCACGCGCTCGCGGAGGGGAGCGGGCAGGCTCGGCCGCGCGTCCAGGTCGATCAGCCCGGTCCAGTCGATCACGCCCGCGTCGAGGAGCGCCGAAATCGCGTCAATAATGCCGGAACCGCAGATCCCCTGAGGCGCGACCTCTCCGATCGTGTGCAGGACCAGATCGCCGTCGGCGATCCCCACTCGATCGATGGCGCCGAGCGCGCCCCGCATCCCGTGCCGGATCTGCGCGCCCTCGAGGGCGGGGCCGGCAGGGGCGGAGCAGGCCCAGAGGTGATCGCGCGAGCCCAGCAGCACCTCGCCATTGGTGCCGATGTCCACGGCGACGCGCAGCTCGGGGGTCTCCGCGATGCGGGTGGCGAGCGCCACCGCCACCGCGTCCGCCCCCACGAAGCCCGCGACGATGGGCAGGAGGCAGACGCGTGCCTCGGGGTTCACCTTCAGGTGGAGGTCGCGCGCCGGGAGGACGAGCGGGTCGCGGACGACGGGCGCGTAGGGCGCCAGGCCCACGTACGTCGGGTCGATCCCGAGCAGGATGTGATGCATGCAGGTGTTGCCCACCACCACCACCTTGTAGATCCACTTGGCGAGGACGCCCGACTCGCTCGTGACCTGCGCCACGTGCTGGTTCAGGAGCCCGAGGATGCGCGTGCGGAGCTTGCGGAGATTGCCCGGGTCGAACTGGGCGAAGGCGATCCGCGACATGAGATCGCCGCCGAACACCGCTTGCGGGTTCAGGGTCGACACCGAGGCGAGGGTCTCGCCGGAGGCGAGCTCCATCAGCGTCGTCACCACGCTGGTCGTGCCGATGTCGATGGCGAGGCCGAACTGGAGGAGGGCGGTGTCGCCGGGCTCGATGGACAGGATGCGCGAGCCGAAGGTGGCCACCGTGACCTGGCCCTGGTACTCGCGGAGCGCGCCGGGGAGCGTCTTCAGCACCTCCGGGCTCACGTCGGCGCCGGCCGATCCCGGAGGGCGTCCCATCGCGATCAGGAGCTCCTCGAGATCGGAGGTCTGATGGTGCTCCTCCTTCGGGAGCGCGACCTGCACCAGCTCCTTCCGGAGGCCGGCGTCGATGGGGACGCGACCGAGCGCGGCGGCCGCCGGCTCGGCGCCGAGGATCTGGAAGCTCCGCTCGTCGAGCGGCGGGGCGATCTCGACGGTGGCGGGCTCGGCGATCCGGCACTGGCAGGCGAGGCGGTAGCCCTCGCGCACGAGGTCGTCGCCGAGCTGGAGCTCGTCCATCACGGTCGGCGGGGGCGGCGCGCCTGCCACGAACTTCACGCGGCACGAGGTGCAGCGGCCGCGGCCGCCGCAGGTGGCGGTGATGTCGACGTGGGCGCCGTGCGCCGCGGCGAGGATGGACGTGCCGGGCCCGACCTCGAGCCGGCGGTCGCCGGGCAGGATCGTCAGCGACACACTCGTCATAGCTTGCGGAGCGAGGAAGCAGCAAAAGACCTCGCAGGATGCTCGAAAAGGTCCAGATGCGAGGCGGCGCCCGAGAGCCGCACGCGAGGCGTACTTGCTGTACGTTCGAGGATCACCGAATCGCTCGCCTCAGCCTTCGGCTTCAGCTCGCCAAGCGGAGCGTGCGGCCGAGGGCGCCAACGAAGCAGATGGGCCCTTTTCAGCATCCTGCGCGCTAAAAGCCCATGGCGCGCGCGGAGCGGCGCGGATCCGCGCCGCCCCAGAGCACGCCCGCCTCGCGATCGGCCACGATGGCGCAGACGCCGGCCACCTTGGTCGAGATGGCGGGGAGCCATTCCACCTTGTGGCCGAGCGCGCTGAGCGCCTCCCCGGTGGCGGCGCCGATGGGCGCCTCGAGGTCGAGGCGGCCCGGGTGATACGGATGAGGCTCGAAGCTGCCGGGGAAGCTGTGGGTCACGAAGCGCGGCGCGTCGACCGCGTCCTGGATGTCCATGCCGAAGACCACGTGATTGAGGAACACCTGGAGCATGCCTTGGGGCTGGAGGTCGCCGCCCGGCGCGCCGAAGGGCATGGCGAGCTTGCCCCGCCGGAGGGCAAGCGCGGGGTTCGGGGTGAGGCGCGGGCGCTTGCCCGGCGCGATCGCCGAGGGGTGGCCGGCCACCGCCCACGACTGCGCGCCGCGCGCCGAGGGGCAGAA
>DATKBQ010000679.1:0-14266 GCA_035546375.1 Planctomycetota bacterium
GCGGACGCGGGCGAGGCGGGCCCGGCAAGGGCCCGCGCGCCCCCGAGGGTGCCGGGCGCGGCGCAGGGCGCGGCGCGGGACGTGGAGGCGGGCGCGGCGACGGTCCCGGCCGCGACGACTTCCGCCCCGAGGACCTCGGCGCCGCGGCGAGGAAGCCGGCCTACAACCCCTTCGCGGCGTTCTTCAAGGGCACGGCGAAGGAGGAGTCCGCGCAGGACGCGGGGCAGGCGCAGCCGCAGGAGTAGGGCGCCGCCGCGCCCTCAGGCGCGGTGATCGTACCGCCCGGCGCCGCGCATCTGCTCGAGCGCCGAGCGCAGCCGCTCGTCGGAGAGCAGCGACCCGAGCTGGAGCAGCTTGGTCTGCGTGTCGAGCTCCTCCTGCGCGGCCTTCGCGCGCTCGGAAGCGACCATCTCCAGCTCCTCCTCCCAAGATCCTGCACCGGCGCGCGGGCCCGAAGGCAGCGGGGCCGCGGTGGACTCGAGGGCGAGCGGCGCGGCCGGCGTGCCGTAGTCGTCGAGCTGGTCGAGCAACCCGAGCGAGGGCGGCGCGGGTGCCGGCTGCGCGTGCTCCGCGCCGGCGAGGTCGTCCGGAGGCGTCGCGACGGGCACGACCCACTGCGGCTCCGCCGCCGGCAGCTCGACGGGCGCGCGCGCGGCCGCCGAGACCGCGAGCTCCTCGAGCGCCCGCTGGGCCTGGGACGCCGTGATGCCCACCTGATCGAGCGTCTGCTGGAGCGAGCCGGACTGGGCCACCAGCCGCTGCTCGAGCCGCGCGCCGAGCTGGTCCAGGCTCGCCGCGAGCCGGAAGAGGGCGTCGTGCTGGGCGCCGTCGGACCCGCCCTGCATCGCCTGCGATTGCGCATCGAGCGCCGAGTACATCGAACGCAGGTCGTCCTGCACGGCGTTCGACACGAGCTGCAGCCGGTCGACGGCGCCGCGCATCTGCACCAGGTCGGTAGCCACCTGCTCCAGGATCTGGGAGTCCTCCTGCCGCTCGGTCTCCTCGCTCACCGAGCGGGAGGTGCGGCGCCACAGGCTGCCGCAGGCGACCAGGAGCAGCCCTCCCATGACCAGCACGCCGCTGTGGAAGCCGGCATCCGCGGCGCGTTGCGCCGCGCGCGCGATGCTCGGCGAGAGCGGTCCCGCGAAGGCCAGGGCGAGCCCCAGGGCGGTGCAGGCGGCACCGGCCAGGGTCCAGAACCCCCCGCGCACGCCCGAGCGCTCGCGCCCCTCGTGCGGGATCTCCATCTCGGGATCGGCGGAAGCGTCGCGCTCGCGGGTTCGTCTGGGGGCCATCGTCTCGTGCTCCGGTCGGACCTCGGCGCGCCTGCGGCCGCCCCAATGGCTTCCTCGGCGCGGAAGGGTTCCGCTCGGCGGTTGGTCGGGCGGCGCGGCCCTCGGGCTTGAGGGAAAGGGCCGCGGGCGTCCTGCCCAGCCCCGAGGGCTGGCCGGACCACGGGGGTGGGCCGACGTGGCGGAACTCCACGAGCCGATGGACACGCCGCGCATGGCGGCGCGGCGCGTGCATCGGTTTCCGGGGTGGCTTGCCTTGGCGGTCGAGGTCCAGCGGCCAGCGATGCTGTTCGGGCTGGGGTAGAACCCAGCTAGAGTGTGCCCCTCGCGCCCATGGCACACCTCCGGACCATCCATGGAGTCGCGGTCTCGCCGGGGCTGGGCCTCGGGCCCGTGCACGTCGTACGGGCAGCCGCGGACGAGGTCCCCACCTGGAGCGTGGGCGAGACGGACGTCGAGCGCGAGGTGGGGCGGCTGCGCCAGGGCCTCGCGGTGGCCGGGGAGGAGCTGCAGCGGCGCCAGCGGCTGGTGGCCGCCCAGGCCGGGGACAAGGACGCCCAGATCTTCGCCGTCCACCGGATGATCCTCCAGGATCCGGGCGCCCTGAAGCAGGTCGAGGACAAGATCCGCGGCGAGCGCATCAACGCCGAGGCGGCGGTGCAGGCCCTGATCCGGCGGCTGGAGGCGGCGCTCGGGCGAATGGAGGGCGACAGCGTGCGCTCCTACGCCGCCGACCTCGCCGACCCGTGGCGGTCGGTGCTGGAGGCGCTCCTGAGCGGTGAGCGCCAGCAGATGCTCGCAACCGGCGACCGGGTGGTCCTCGCCTCCGCCGAGCTGACGCCGCAGGTGGTCACCTTCATCGAGCGCGAGCGGGTGCTCGCCCTGATCACCGAGACCGGGGGCCGCTTCTCCCACGGGGCCGTCCTGGCGCGCGCCTTCGGCATCCCGTGCGTCGTGTCCCTGCCGGGCCTGCTCGGGCGCCTCGAGCAGGGGATGAACGTCGCCGTGGACGGCACGCGCGGGATCGTGCAGCTCCAGCCCGACCCTTCGGCGATCGAGGACTTCGTCGAGCGCCGCTCGCGGCTCGCCGCGCGCCGCGAGCTCTTGGCCGGGCAGGCCGCGGAACCCGCCGTGACACCCGACGGCGAGTCGCTCTCGGTGATGGTGAACATCGAGAGCCTGCGCGACCTCGACACCTTCGAGCCTTCCCATACCGACGGGATCGGCCTCCTGCGCACCGAGTTCCTCTACATGGAGCGCCCGCACTTCCCCTCGGAGGACGAGCAGTTCCGCATGTACCGGCGAGCGCTGGAGCGCATGGGCGAGCTGCCGGTGGTCCTGCGCACGCTCGACATCGGCGGCGACAAACGCCTCTCCTACTTCAAGACGCCGCACGAGACGAACCCCGCGCTGGGCTGGCGCGGCCTGCGCGTCTCGCTCGAGTGGCAGGACCTCTTCCGGGTCCAGCTCCGCGCGGCGCTGCGCTCCGGCGCGGGCCGCAACCTGCGGCTGCTCCTGCCGATGGTCTCGACCCTGGAGGACGTGGCTGCGGTACGCGAGATCTTCTACGGCGTGCGCGCATCGCTACTCCAGCAGGGCCACGAGGTCGAGGCCGACGTGCCGGTGGGAGTCATGATCGAGGTGCCCTCGGTGCTCTTCACCCTGCGCGAGCTGCTGGCCGAGGTCGACTTCGTGAGCGTGGGCACGAACGACCTGGTCCAGTACCTGCTGGCGGTCGACCGGGACAACCCCTGGGTGGCGAAGCTCTACGACCCGCAGCAACCCTCGGTCGTCCGCGCGCTCCAACAGGTGGCCGACGCGGCCCGCATGGCCGAGAAGCCCTGCTCGGTGTGCGGCGACATCGCCGACGATCCGGCCACGGCGCTGATGCTCCTGGGGATGGGATTCGACGCGGTGAGCGTCGCCCCGAACTTCGTGGCGGAGATCAAGTACGCGGTGCGCAAGACGCGTGCCGCGGACGCGCGCGCCGCGGCGCAGGAGGCGGTGCGCCAGACCACGGCCGAGGGCGTGCGGCGCGTGCTCGCGAGGATCCGCGAGCGGATCGACGGAGGTTGAGGCGGCCTTTCCGTGGGTTCGAGTACACTCGGGCCGCGCGAGGCGAGGGGGAGGAGGAGAGAACGAGCCCGCATTCTTCCCATTGGGGCGAGAACCGCTCCGACAAGCCGCGGCGAGGCCGCTGGTCGTCGGCCGAGATCGCGCGTCTCAAGGACATGTACGGGCTGCGCGACGAGGCCAGCATCGCCCGCGAGCTCGCGCGCTCGCCCGAGAGCGTGCGGCGCATGGCCGAGGCACAGTTCCGCTCCACCGCTCGCAGCGGCCCGTGGACGGTGCAGGAGGTGCAAGAGCTCAAGCGCTTCCTCGGGGCGTCCACGCCGCAGGTGATCGCGCGCATCCTCGGGCGCTCGCAGGTCGAGGTGCAGCAGAAGATCTTCGAGCTGGGCCGCATCCAGCAGCCCGGCCGCTGGACGCGCGAGGAGACCGTGCGCTTCAAGAAGATCTACGGCTCGCGCAGCGACGAGGACCTGGCGGTGATCTTCGGCCGCAGCCTGGATGCGGTGCGCCGGCTGGCGGCGCGCTGCTGCCTGGCGAAGGACAAGGCCTTCGTGAGGAAGCTCGCCGGCCGCGGCGCGACGCGCATGCCGCGCTGGTCGAACGAGGAGCTCGAACTCCTGCGCCAGCTCTACCCCTCGGTCTCGAACCTCGAGATCGCCCAGAGGCTGAACCGCTCGGTCAAGAGCGTGGTCTCGAAGGCGCACCACATCGGCCTGCACAAGGACGCCGAGCGGCTGCGCACCATGGGCCGCGAGAACGTCAGCCTGCGCTACGAGCCGAAGCCCTGAGCAGGGCTGGCGGCTTCGACGTCGAGCAGGAGCTTCATGCAGAAGACCGAGCCGCCGGATTTCTGGAACTCTGCCGTATCGACCTCGCGCACTTCGAAGCCCTCGCGCTCGAGGCGCGCGCGGGTGACTGGACATCCCGCGGGCAAGAGCACGCGCCCGCCGACCGCGAGAGCGTTGCAGGCGAGCCCCTCGCGCGCCTCGCGCGGATCGGCCTCGATCCGGCGAGGACCGAGCGCCTCGACCAGCTCGCGCGCGGCGGGCTCGAGCGCCGGCGGATGCCACAGGCACGCGTCCTCGGCGAGCAGCGCGAGGCACGTGTCGAGGTGGTAGAAGGCCGGGTCGACGAGCCCGAGCCGCACGAGTGGCAGCTCGTAGCGCGCGGCGATCTCCTCCCAGGCCTCGTCGCACGTGCGCGGCCCGACGCCGGCCCAGAGCAGCCGCCGTCCGGGGTGCCACAGCCCGTCGCCGGTGCCTTCGAAGCGCTCGGCCGGCCCGCTCAGCGGCTCGACGAGCACGCCGAGCCGCTCGAGCGCGCGGACCATCGGCTCCACCTCGCCGCGCCGCGAGGGATGGCTCATGCGCGACGGCACGGCGCGCGGTCGCCCGTCGTGCAGCGCCGCTCCCGGGATCGGCAGCGCCGTGTTGGCACAGAAGACGAAGTCCGGCTGCCCGGCGACGGCATCGAGCACGATCACGCGGAGGTCGCAATCCTCGATCGCCGCACGCAGCGCGTCCCACTCTTCCCGCGCCTTCGTGCGGTCGGCCCGCTTGAGCTCGCCGCGCTCGTCGAGCATGTGGGGGTTGAGCGCGTCGACGACGTCGAAGTGCCCGGGATCGGCGAGGATCGCGACCTGTGGCGCCGGCAGCCTCGGCAAGGCGGCGATTCGGAAGTCGATCTCACGTGCGCGGCGGTAGAGGCCCATGGAACGCTCACGGTACCATCGCGGGCGATCGTCCACGTTCGCACGACGCTCCGCAGCAGCCTGCGGAAGATGTCGCGAGGCGGAGGAACACGCCTATCGGTAGCGCCTATCCGTGCTTGACCCGGGGTTTGTGCCAGGTCCGATCGGGCAGCGTGACCATGCCGCCCTGCAAGCCTGCTGAGGAACAGCCTTTCGCGCTGGACCGATGCTCAGGTGTTCACCCCCGAGGACCTCGGGATCGGCGACCGAGTCGACACACGGCTGCGGAGGGAGCTATCCCGCTCGGACGTGTTCGTAGTCCTCCTTTCTCCGGCATCGATCAGCTCTGCTTGGGTACTGCACGAGCTCGGCGCTGCCTGGGCGCTCAAGAAGCCGATCGCGGCCGTGACGACCACAGTCAATGGGCCCAAGGTGCCCGTAAGCGTGAATTCCTGGATCTCGATGGAGGAGATCGACGATCCCGAGGCGATGAAGCGCTGGCTGCTCGCGGGCTAGCGCTTGCTCATCGTTCACGGCCGGTCGAGCCTTTCAGCCATCACCGGGCGAGTCGAGAGAGGATCTCGTCGGGATGAGCTCCGTGCGTCCCGATCAACGCCTACGGCGGAGGCGGTACGCTCAGCGGCGGCGCCGCGTTCCGATGGCCCGCAGATAGGCGCGACCGCGCGGCGACACCTCGTAGCCGATCTCGAAGCTCTGGGTCAGCCCGAGCTTCTTCAGCTTGCGCACGTCGACCTTGAACGGCGCCGTCTCGCGGCCGAGCTTCGCGGCGAGCCGGGAGGCGGCGACCCGCGGTTGCTTCTCGATCAGCCGGAGCGTCTCGAGCGTCCATGGCTCGCGCGCATCCAACCGCGCGAGCCTGCGCCGGATCTCCTCGACGTCGCCGGTGGTCAGCTGGTCCTCGAGCGCGGTCTCGACCCGGTCGCCGTCGCCGCCGTGGTGCAGCTCGACCCGCCACAGCTCCGTGTTCGGATCCACTTCGTCCTTGGATCCCGTAGCGAGGTACGGCGCGAGGTAGCCGAGGAGCTCCGCCCGCGACGCGAACCCGGCCCGCTCGGCGTCGCTCTCCCGGATCTCCTTCAGGCTCACGCGCCGGATCGAGTCCACCTCGAGCACGCCGATCGGATGGCACCGGTAGCGCCCGCCCGGCTTGACCCGCGGCTTGTCCCACGCGCGGAAGGTCAGCGTGATCGCGCCGCTCGTCAGGCCCTCGTGGAAGCGCTTCTGGAAGAGGAGCATCGTCACGCGCTCGGACCGACGATCCTCCCACGCGGATCAGACCAGGAGGCGCGCCAGGGGCTGGGCCTTCTTCGCGATCGAGACCGCGACGTCCCCGAGCTCCTGGATGCGGGTCTTCAGCTCGGTCTGGCTGACGTTGGTGCGCGAGGCTTCCTTCACCACGGTGATCAGCTGGTCGTAGACCTCGAGGTCGGTCGCGTCCGGCGTCACCCGGTCGATCTCCTCGCGCGACAGGCCCAAGAGCGAGTCGAGCTCGCTCTTGTAGGTGCCCTCGAAGGCCTCGCGGTTCTTGCGCAGTTCCTCGCGCAGCCGCCGGCGGAAGTCGTCGATGTCGGTCATCGCGCTCGCTCCTCCCCTGGATCAGTCGCCGCCGTCCGGGCCGCTCTCGCCGGCGCCGGACGCTTCTCCCGAGAGCAGCCCATCGAGCTGCTTCACGGCGCCCTCGAGCGTCTCGTCACCCTTGCGCACCTTGCGCGTCAGTCGCGCGATCGAGTCGGACGTCCCGGCGACCCGCGTGGCGATCCTCTGCTCCAGGTCTCCCAGCCCGGCCTGGGCCAGGAGCTCCGCGCGTGTCTCCTGGACGCGCCGGATCGAGGCCAAATGGCCGGTCACGACGGAGTTGGCGTGCACGACCTGGCCGTAGGCTCCGTCGATGGCCGTGAGGAGCTCGGTCTCCTTCTCGTCGATCACGGCCAGCTTGAGGTCGCGGTAGTCCTGGACCTCCCGGGTGACGTCCTCGAAGAAGACGCCCATCATCGCGAGAGCGGCCTTCCTCTCGTCCTCGGAGGAATCCGGATCGGCCGCCCGGTCGATCGCCTTCTTCAGCTCGGGACCGAAGACCGCGAGTAACTTCTGGATCTGGAACGGCAGGTAGACCTCGTCGACGAACTCGCGGATCCGCTCGCGCTGGCGATCATGGACAATTCGCACGAGCTCGCGGTGCGAGCGGTGCAGCTCACCGAGGTCGCGGCCGACGACCACCGAAAGGTCGATGGCCTCGCGCGGAACCTGGGCGCAGCCGGCGGCCGCGAGCAGGATGGGAAGGACGAGGGCGGATGCTCGCTGCATGCTCGCTCCTGGTGGCAGGGTTCCGCCGGGGGCGAAGGACCGGATACCCGCTGGTGCTGGCGGCAATGTATGGAATCACCTCGCGCCGCGCCAGAGCGTTCATCAGCCCGGTTCAGGGGCGCGGAGGAGGCGCGCGTCAAGAAAGCGCAATTCGCGGGCGGAGCTCCGCGCGCCTGCACGCTTCCCTACGGGAGGATGGTGACCGCGACTGGTTGCTCACGTAGATCGCCTGCGCGCGTCCCCCTCGACCCCATACGCGTGGTGCAGCGTGCGACCGATCCAGAACCCCGGCGGGCGCAGAAGGAACCCCGGAACTCGACTTGAGCCGTTCCATCGGCCGAGAGCTGGCCGTACACGGGCACGATCGGCGCCTTCCAGGGCACGCAAGACCAGCCGCGGCCGACGACGGAGACGGACCGAAGAAGCGCTCGCAAGAGTGGCCTCGACGGTAAGGCTCGGGCCGGCCGGCGCGGATCGGCGCGCCTCCCGCTCGGGGGGGATACGTCGAACGCCCCCTCCGGCTACGCACTCGTGCGAGCTTGACGCCCCGGGCGGCGCGGGCGACGCTGTCTCGCGGCAAGGGCATCGCACCACGCGCCAGGACGCTCCATGCCAGCGGGAGGATCCCAGGAGGTCGTCATGACGGAGACGAGCTGCAAGACCCACTTCGAGATCGGCACCTATCTCTGCCCCGCGAAGGAGCGCCAGGTGACCCTCGAGCTCCCTGCCCCGCTGGCATCCCTCGATTGGCCCGTGATCGTCGAGCGCTGCTCGGCCTGCTGGAAGGAGCACGTCTTCGAATACGGAGACATTCGCCATCCTCCCGCCCTGGGCTACGAGTGACCGCGTTCTCCAGGCTGGCAGACCTGTCTCGGAGGAGATCCTAGAAATGACCGATCACGCCGCTTCCCTTCTGGCCCAGGTCAAGGCGAAGAACCCGGGCGAGTCCGAGTTCCACCAGGCCGTCGAGGAGGTGCTCGTCTCGCTCAAGCCGGTGCTCGATCGCCATTCCGAATACGGCCGGGCCAAGATCCTCGAGCGCATGGTCGAGCCCGAGCGCGTGATCATGTTCCGCGTGCCGTGGACGGATGATCAGGGCGAGGTGCACGTCAATCGCGGCTACCGGATCGAGATGAGCAGCGCCATCGGCCCCTACAAGGGAGGTCTGCGCTTCCATCCCTCCGTGAACCTCGGCATCCTCAAGTTCCTGGCCTTCGAGCAGGTGTTCAAGAACAGCCTGACGACCCTTCCCATGGGCGGAGGCAAGGGCGGATCCGATTTCGATCCGAAGGGCAAGAGCGACGCGGAGACGATGCGCTTCTGCCAATCCTTCATGAACGAGCTCTTCCGCCACATCGGTCCGAACACGGACGTGCCCGCCGGGGACATCGGCGTCGGCGGGCGCGAGATCGGGTTCCTCTTCGGCCAGTACAAGCGGCTGCGCAACGAGTTCACCGGCGTGCTCACCGGCAAGGGCCTGAACTGGGGAGGCTCGCTCATCCGGCTCGAGGCGACCGGGTACGGCGCCGTGTACTTCGCCTGCGAGATGCTCGCGACGCGCAAGGAGACCCTCGAGGGCAAGACCTGCCTGGTCTCCGGCAGCGGCAACGTCGCCCAGTACACGGTGGAGAAGATCCATCAGCTGGGCGGCAAGGCGGTGACCCTCTCCGACTCGGCCGGCTACGTCTACGATCCGCAGGGCATCGACCCCGAGAAGCTGCAGTTCGTGATGGAGCTCAAGAACGTCAGGCGCGGTCGGATCAAGGAGTACGTCGAGCGATTCAAGGGCGCGACCTACACGGCGGTGCAGCCCGGAGCGAGGTCCAATCCGATCTGGACGCACGAGGCGGAGTGCGCGTTCCCGTCCGCGACGCAGAACGAGATCAACGAGGTGGATGCCGCCAATCTGCTCGAGGCCGGCGTCTACGTCGTGGCCGAGGGCGCGAACATGCCGACGACGCTCAACGGCGCGAACATCTTCCTCGAGTCCCGTGTGCTTTACGGTCCGGCCAAGGCGGCCAACGCCGGCGGAGTCGCGGTGTCCGGCCTGGAGATGACGCAGAACAACATGCGCTACAACTGGAGCCGCGAGGAGATCGACGGTCGGCTGCGCGAGATCATGAAGAACATCCACGGCACCTCGCTGCAGGCCGCCGAGCGCTTCGGCGTACCGGGCAACTACGTGAGCGGCGCCAACATCGCCGGCTTCCTCAAGGTGGCCAATGCGATGATGGACCAGGGAATCGTGTAGCCCGCACGATCGATCGGGCGCCGAGCGAAGGCGTCGCGCGGTCCTCAGGCCGGCTTGGCGATGATCCCGTCGCCCTTCCCGCCGTCCATCGCCACCATGAGGGGCCGCTCGAAGCGGAGGTGGCGCACGTAGGGAGTCGCTTCCAGGGGAGCCTGGCGCAAGAGCCAGTCCCAATCGACGAATCCGCCATCCTCGGATTCGACGGTGAAATAGCCGACGCGTGAAGAAGTCAGGTTCTGGAAGAAGTGCGATCCCTGCGAGGGCACGACGGCCATGTCCTTGAAGGTGCACTCGACGATCGCGCGCGCGCCGGCGATCGCGTCCCAGGTGACGGGGATGCCGAGCCAGGGATCGGCAGCGCCCCAGCGCCCGACGCCGATCAGGACGTAGGGCCGGCCCTCGGCGATGAGCTGGCCGTTGAAGCGCGCCACCTGGGCTGCGATCTCCACGCTCCGCGAACGATCGAAGCGCTCGCGGTCCACCACCACGAGGTCGCGGATCCCCTCGATCTGTCCATTGCCCAGGACGCTCCTGCTGGAGCACACCAGGTCCTCGCGCGGCAGTCGCTCCAGGTCGATCCCTTCGAGCCCGCGCGGGACCAGCACCGGCCGCATCTGCAGGAAGGCGAACTCCCTGGGCGCCCCGCGCGCGGCCGAGAGGTTCACGGCGAACTCGATCTCGGCCGGCACGTTCAAGCCGCGCTCGACGATCTCGAGCAGGAGCTCGAGGATCTCCGAGAGCGGAAAGAGCCCTTGCTTCAGGATCGGGGCAAAGGTCACGACCGGGACGCCCGAGCGTCCCAGGCCGTCGTACACCGCGTCGTTCTCCCGCGAGTAGGTCGAGCCGAGCGGCGCGAGCGTCCCGTCCTCGGCGGCCTTCGCCACGCCGTGCAGCACGAGCTCCAGCTCGGCGGTGGGATCCGGATGGCTGTCGGGCGGCTCCAGCTCCAGGGCGTAGAACTCCGTCTGCGAGTTCATCAGGATCTCGTCGGGGCTGGAGAAGTGCACCGGGTGGCGCGGATACTTCGGGCAGAAGCGCAGCGCCTTGCGCCCCTCCTCCACCGTGCGTCCCAGGCCGAGCGCCACGCAGGCAATGCCGTCCTCGGAGCGCATCGGCGGAGCGGGATAGAAGTTGTAGGAGCGCGCCGCCCCGGCGAAATCGGGGTAGAAGCGCGTCCCGTGCCGCACGCCCGCGAGCCGCTGCACGATGACGGCCATCTTCTCCTCCTCGAGCCGGAAGGGCGTGGTCTGCATGTAGGCCTTGGCCTTGCGGGAAAAGGTCGAGGCGTAGACGCGCTTGATCGCGTGCACGAGCTGCTTGACGCGCACCTTGCGGTCCGGGTGGCCGTTGGGGACCATGCAGGTCTTGTAGACGCCGGCGAAGGGCAGCGTGCGCGAATCCTCCAACAGGCTCGAGGAGCGCACCGCGAGCGGGTAATCGACCTGGTCCAGGTAGCGCATCAGGTCGTCGAAGACGCTCTCGGGAAACCGGCTCTCGATGAAGCGCTCCTCGATCCGCTCGTCGCTCTCCTCCTGGATGGCGAAGTCCTGGAGGTCGTTGCGCTCGAGGAACTGATCGAAGACGTCCGTCGCCAGCACGACCGCGGGGGGCACGAGGATCTCGACGCCCGGGAAGCGCTTGCGCAGGCCGTGGCGGTAGAGGAGCTGGCGGACGAACGCGAGCCCGCGCGCCTTGCCGCCCAGCGATCCCCCGCCGATCCGGGCGAAGCTCGTCGACGGGTCGAAGTCCGCCGTGCCGAAGTCCGAGAGGGTCCCGCTCTGGCGCTCGCGGCGGAACTCGTGGATCGAGTCGATCAGGTACTCGCGGATCGCGGAGGGCGACTCGAAATCGGAGACCTTGCGTGGGCGCAGCTTCTCAGCCAGGCTGAACTCAGCCCGTGCGCGCAGCCAAGTCGAGAAGTGGTTGCGCGCGGCGTGCCAGAGGATCGACTCGTCCGGGACGCCGTGGAGCATCTGCTCCAGCATGCGCAGGCTGGAGGCCCGCTGCGCTCCGTTCGCCCCGGGGGTATCGAAGACGAAGTCCCCGAAGCCGAAGCGATCGGTGACGAAGCGGCTCAGCTCGTGCAGCAGGAAGGGCGAGTTCTTCAGCACGATCTCGGCCTTCACTTCCTCGACCTTCCCCACGAAGGAGGGATCGAGCGTCTGCAGCATGATCGGCAGGTCCGGATCGCGCGCGCGGACCCGCCGCGCGAACTCCAGCCCCGCGTACGGGTTCATCTTCCCGCGGCGGGGGAAGTCGACGTCCGAGATGATGCCCAGGACGTAGCGGCGGTAGCGGCTGTAGTAGCGCCAGGCCTGCTCGAAGTCCGTGCACAAGAGGATCTTGGGCCGGGCCCGCATGCGCATGAGCTTGTTGCCCAGGTTGGTCCCCTCCGCGATCACGGTCTTGGACTGCTTCATCAGCTCGGCGTAGAGCATCGGCAGGAGGGACGAGTAGTAGCGCGGGTTGTCCTCGATCAGGATGATCGAGCTGACGCCCACCAAGTCCGAGTCGTGCCGGACGTTCCAGCGATCCTCGAGGTGGCCGATGATCCCGAGCAGGATGCGCCGGTCCCCCTGCCACACGAAGACGCGGTCGATGTAGGGGAGGGAACTGCGCGTGAGCGCCTCCCCGGGCTCGCGGTTCTCGAAGGCCAAGAGCACGACCGCGCCCTTGTGCCCCGCCTCGCGGATCCTGCGCGCCAGCTCGCCAGGGTCCATGTCGCCCAGGTCCATGGTCGTGATCACCAGGTCGAAGCGGGTCTTCTGCGCCGCCTCGAGGGCCTGCTTGCCGGTCGACACCGACGTGATCGCCGGCACGTTGCGCAGGTTCGGGTCGAGCAGCTCGGCCAGGATCAGGTCGCTGAGCTGCCCGTCCTGCTCCAGGATGAAGGCGTCGTACGGGCTCGCCGCGAGCAGGATCTTGCGGACCCGCCGCGGCATCAGGCGCTGGAAGCCCTGCAGTCGATCCTCGCTCGGCTTCATGGGATCGCTCGACGGCACCCGATCGCTCGTCGTCCACGGGGAGGACGAGTCGGGATCGTCTCCGAACGGTATCACGCTCGCAAGGTGATCCGCCGGCTCGATCGCCCGCCGCCACCTGCGGCGGTCAAGGGCGACTGCACGCGTTCCTACGGCACGAGGCTGACCGCGACCGCGTTGCTCACGAAGATCGGCATGCGCGTGTCCCCGAGCACCACGTACGCGTGGTGCAGCGTGCGGCCGGTCCAGAATACCGGCGGGCGCAGGAGGGACGCGCGGAACTCGACTTCGGCCGTTCCGTCGGCCGAGAGCTGGCCGCATACGGGCACGATCGGCGCCATCCAGGGCACGCACAGGCTGACGCGCATGTAGCGGTCGCGCTCGAGCGGCACGTGGACGAGGCCGAGCTGGAACCCGGGCTCGGTGCCGTGGAACGTGCCCAGCATCACGAAGCGCCGGCCCGCGTGTTCCGCTCCCGCGCGCAGGACGAGCCTCTGGACGCCCTGACCCGAGAGCGAGACCTCCACGGTGTCCGCCTCGAGCGGGTCGCGCGGCGCTGGCGGCTCGGGCGGTGGGAGGTCCGAGCCGCGATAGGCGTACGCGGCGCCGCTGTTCGTCCCCGCCGCCGGCTCGGACGGCGCGCCGAACAACAGATCCGGCCCGCCTTCGCCCGTGAGGTCGCCGCCGCTCGCGACGGAGCTGCCGAAGAGATGGCCCGTTCCGGCACCCAGGTAGACGTGCAACGTGCTCGCGCTCGTGCCCGAGTAGAGGCGGACGAGCCCACTCTGCGCTCCGTTGACGCCGGCCTCCGGCGCGGCGACCGCGAAGTCGGCAACGCCGTCGTAATCGACGTCCCCGGCGGCGCACAGCGCGGCACCGAAGCGCCGGTCCATGGGGCCGGCCGAGAGGTGATGGATCCGCGCGCCGCTCGCGCCCGAGAGCAGCTCCGCGTAGCCCGTGCCCCCCGTGAACGGCTGTCGCGCCCCGACCAGCACGTCGGATCGCCCGTCGCCGTCGACGTCTCCGACGAAGGCGACCGCGCTGCCGAAGCCGTCGTACGTGCCTGCGCCGATGGCAGTCCACAGCACCGCTCCCGTCGCGCCGGAGTGCGCGCGCAAGACGCCGCTCGCCGGCGTGATCGTGAAGTACGGGGCGCCCACCACGACGTCCGCGGTCCCGTCGCCGTCGAGATCCGCGCCGCCCGCGATGGACCAGCCGAAGACCTCGCGCGATCCGGCGCCTAGGAGCGTGCGGATCGTGGCTCCGGTGGCGCCCGACCAGATGCGCACACTGCCCGTGCTCTCGCCCCGGTCGTCGTCGTCGATCGCGCCGCCGAGCACGTCGCCCACTCCGTCGTGGTCGATGTCGCCGGCCGCCGCCACCGACCAGCCCATGTGGTCGCCGCCCGCGTCGCCGCGGCGATCGCGGATCGTGGCCCCGCTCGCTCCCGAGACCAGCCGCACCAGTCCGCAGCCGACCGCGCCGGGCGCGTTGGCGAGGTGGGCGCCGACGGCGAGGTCCGAGATCCCGTCGCCGTCGACGTCGCCCACCGCGGCCAGGCTCGAGCCGAAGGACGCCCCCTGGGTCGGGCCGGCGATCTCCCAGATCAAGCCCGCATCGGTTCCGGAGTACAGGCGCACGCGCCCGTAGCCCG
>DATKBQ010000680.1:0-8474 GCA_035546375.1 Planctomycetota bacterium
CGCGGCCGCGCGCCATGAGACGCAGCGGCTTGTTTCCGGACGCGACCAGCGTCCCGCCGTTCTGGATCTCGATCGTGGCGAACTCGAACTCGCCGTTCGCGACCTGGATCGGCGGAGGCACGGTGCCAGGGTTCGCTTGGAAGTCGAAGTTGGTGATGATGTCGGGGGCGGCGTAGGGGACCGCGTCGGTGCCCCCGCTGAGGGTCAGCCCGCTGAGCGCGGCGACCGAGGCGGGCGCGACGCCGAGCGTGAAGCTGTTGCCGACCGATCCGTTGAGCTTGTACGTCACCAGGATCGTGTTCGAGTCCGACATCTCGTACTTCGCGACCGCCACGAGCAGGTCCGGGCTGGCGTTGAGCACGTTGACCGCGTGGGTCAGCGTGTGCGCCAGGAAGCTCTGCACCGGGATCTGGATGTCGAATGTGAACGTGACCCCGTTGATGATGATCTGATCCCCGAACACCGGGTTGGCGGCGAAGGTCAGCGTGCCGGTCGCCGCGGTCGGGCCCGTGGTCAGGCTGAGCGTCTCCCCTTGCCTGACGATCAGGTCGCCGAGCCGTCCCGAGCCCCCGCCCAGCCCCGGCAGCAGCCGTCCCGGCTGCGACTCGCCCCAGTCCGCGCCGGTACGCTTGGCGTCCATGTTGCTCTGGTCGGTGAACTGCTCGCCTCCCGGCGGTAGCGTTGCCGGCGGGAAGAGCACGACCTCGGGCACGAAGACCCAGTTGCCGGCGTTGGAGATCGGGTTGCCGACCAAGTCGACGACCGTGTTGGGGATGTTGACCACGATCTTGCGCGGGGAGGCCAGGTTCGAGCCCGCCGAGGGCAGGCCGGCACTCGGCGTGAAGACCGCGGAGGTGGTCAGGCCCACTTGATTCACGGAGAAGCTCCACAGGCCCTGGATCGGGACCTGATCGCTCGGATCGCTGACGTTGCCATCGGGATCGACCTTGACGGTGATGAACGGCGCCAGGCCCGTGGCGGGGATGACGATCGTCCCCAGGTTCATCAAGTCGTCGAAGACGATGGTGATCTTCGTGGCGCTGTGGACGTTCGTCGCGCCGTTGGCGGGCACTCCCTTGGTGATCTGACCGCTCACCGGGTTGATCGTGTCGACGAACACGGACGCCTTCGGATCACCGGGCACGGGGTCGATGAGGCCCTGGTCGGTGATGATCGTGCAGAGCAACCTGCTCTGGTTCTCCTTGCTGCCCACGCTCTCGACGTAGGGCGGCGGATCGCTCTGGGCGGTGCCGGGAACCTTGATCTGGTACGTGGCGTTGGGCGAGAAGCCGAAGACCGGGTTGCCCTGGGGATCGAAGGTCAGCTTGGGGCGAAAGACCAGGCGGTGGGGGTTGTTCGGGTCGATCAGGAAGCTGCCCGGCGGCACCGTTCCGGTGGAGACGTCGAAGACCTGGAAGCTCGACTTGTTGACCGAGGAGAAATCGACCGGCGCGGCGAACAGGACGCCGATCTCCTGGTTCTGGAAGGTGTTGATGATGCCGCAGCTCACCTGGTTCCCGCCCAGGCCGTTCGTGCACCCGAGCGAGCAGCTGGTGACGTACATCTGGCCGCCGCCGCTCCCCCCGCCGCCACCACTGCAGGCGGCGAGCGAAAGGGCCAGGACCGTCGGCAGGGCAATCGAACGCGCTTGTTTCATGGGCTTTCTCGGGTCTCTGAGGGGCTCGCACGCGCGCCGGCCGCGCGTGGTGGAGCCCGGGTCGTGGCAGGGCAGGCCCCCACTCCCCGCCCGCGGTCCGGCAGGCGAAGGCCGCGCCGGAAACGAGCGCGGCGGGGCACTATAGTGATCCGCGCCGCGATCGTACCAGTCCCTTGCATGACTCTTCGACGGCGCCAGGGCGGTTCGCCCTGCCGCCGCCGCGGCAGCCAGGCCTGGAACTTGCCGCGGGGAGGGGGAAACCCGCGCAGGCTCCGAGCGATCAAATCGCGTGCCTGCTCGGCGACACCGCCCCGGCGGCACCTCCTCCGCGCCACGAGCGCCAGCGCACCCATGCCCCTGAAGCTGAACCCAGACCTAGCCTCGTTTCCGGGACCCCGCCGCAGCTCGCGCGCGCACCCCGAGCGAGCGTTTCCGCACATCCCACGGGTCGCCCACCGGGCGCGCAAGGGCGGGTTCGCAGCGGCTCTCGCGCTCGCCCTGGGCGCCTGGGCGTGCTCCGAAGGAGGCCCGGCGGCGCAGGGGCCTCCGCAGGCGCAGGGGACGGCTTCGGCGAGCAGGGGGCCAGCGATCGCCGAGCTGGTCGCCGCCTTCACGCCGCCCGACCCGACCTCCACCAGCGATCGCATGGACGCTTGGTATCGCGACCAGCGCGCGGTGCTCGAGCGGCTCTCGAGCGGGGAGGAATCCCTGGGGCTCGAGGCGCTGGAGGCCTTCCGCCGCTCGTCCGCCGAGCCCGAGCCCGTGCGGGCGGCCCTGCTCCAGCTCGCCGCGCGCACCGCGCCCCAGACCGCGGCACCGCTCCTCGAGCAGCTGGTCCTCGAGTACGACCCGGCGGTCGGCCTCGGCCTGCGCACCGAGGCCGTGCGCCTGCTCGCCGAGAGCGCCCCCGAGCGCGCCGTGGGCCTGCTCGAGCCGCTGGTGCGGACGAGCTCCCACAAGCGCACCCTCCCGCCGCAGGAGGCGCTGGTGCGCAGCTACGCCGAGGCTGCGCGCAGGCTCTCGCGAGACCCATCTCCGGCGCTCGCCGACGTCGCGATCGATCTGGCCCAGCCGCCGGACGCGCGCTACGTCGCCATCGAGGAGCTGGGGCGCAGCGGCGGCCTCGCCGCGCGCAAGGCGCTCGAGGTGGTGCTGGTCGAGTCGTCCGCCGACGGGTACGTTCGGCGCAAGGCCGCGCAGGCCCTGCAGGGCTCGCTCCCGAAGGAGGAGCTGTGCCCGATCCTCCTGCGCGTGGCCGACCGCGAGACCGATCCGATCTTCCTGGTCTTCCTCGCGGACATGATCGAGAAGAACGGGTGCTGATCACCGACTCCCACGCGCACCTGTACTGGCAGAGCTACGACGCCGACCGGGCCGAGGTCCTGGAACGCGCGCGCGAGGCGGGCGTGCGGCGCATCGTGCTGGTGGGCACGTCGCCCGAGACCTCGCGCGCCGCCTTCGAGCTGGCCGCCCGCGAGAGCGGGCTCTTCCCCACGGCGGGGATCCACCCCCATGACGCCGCCTTCTCGGGCGAGGACGCGCGCGAAGCGGTCGCCCTCCTGTGCCGGCGCGAGGCCTGCGTCGGCATCGGCGAGACCGGCCTCGACTTCTTCAAGATGCACTCGCCGCGCGAGCCCCAGCTCGAGTGCTTCCGATGGCACCTGGCGCTGGCGCGCGAGCTTGGCAAGGCCGTGGTCGTGCACTGCCGCGACGCCCACGAAGCGACGGTCGAGCTCCTGCGCGAGCAGCCGCCGCCGCGCGGGGTCATGCACTGCTACACGATGGGCGAGCGCGAGCTGGCGCCGTACCTGGAGCTGGGCCTCGCGATCTCCTTCTCGGGCGTCGTGACCTATCCGGCCAACGACGAGAACCGCCGCGCCGCGCGCGCCGTGCCCGACGAGGCGCTGCTGGTGGAGACGGACTGTCCGTTCCTCGCCCCGCAGGGCCACCGCGGCCGGCGCAACGAGCCCGCGCTGGTGCGCGAGGTGCTCGCGCGCCTCGCCGAGCTGCGCGGGGACAGCCTGGAGCGCCTCGCGCGGATCACGAGCGAGAACGCCGCCCGGGTCTTCGGCCTGCCGCCGCTCGACGCGGTCTGAGCGACTACGTCCCAGTTGCTGCACGTCCTGCCAGGATCCTGCAGGACGTAGTAGCTCCCGCGGCCGCATGGCCGTGGCCGGCGCGTCAGCGCCGTGCGCCACGGGGCCGCGTAGGGAATTGCGGAGGCTTTGCGACGCAAACCCGTCGAGCACGCTCCTGCGGAGCGTGCGGCGCGGAGAGGCATCGTCGCGCCGCTCTGGGCGCGACTTCACCGGCGCGAAGCGCCGCTCTTCCCGGTACGAACGCGCCGAGGCGCCGCCCGTTCGGGCGACGCCCCGGCTCGAGTTGCAAGGCGCGGCGGCTCTACTGGACCGGGGTCCAGATGTTGCCGTCGTTCGCCGCGAGGCCGTTGAGGGCCAGCGGCGATGCCATGTCGTTCACCACCGAGTAGACGGCGTCGAAGGCGGGCCCGCCGGCCGCGCCGGTGTAGGCGCCGGCGCCGCGGTTCAGGGTCTGCAGCAGGTCGCCCTGCTCGTTGATGAAGAAGCAGCGGTTGCCGGACTGGGCCGCGGTCATCGGCCAGGCGTAGGCGCACCACAGGACCTCGCCGTTGTTGGAGTCGGGGAACGGAGCTGCCAGCTTGCCGCCCGTGTTCGGGTCCTCGGGGATGCCCGCCGTGGCGCCACCGACCGTGGCCGCCGGCAACCAGACCTGGTACATGTAGCCCGAGCGCGTGACCTGGCTCGTCGCGTTGATCGCGGCGAAGACGGCCGAGAACACGGCCGGGGTCAGCTCGTCGGTGCCGACCACGCCTGCGGCAGGCACGCCGGCCGCGCTGATGCGCAGCGGCTGGGCACCGGCCAGCTCGGCGAAGTAGCCGTACTCGCCGGCACCGTCGGCGTCGGTGTCGATCGCGCCGGACGACTGCACCTGGGCTTGCGCCGAGGAGAGCGAGCGGAGGGTCGCGATCGCCGCCGACTCGTTCGCGGCGAGGCGGGCGGCCATCAGCCTGGGAATCGCCACCGAGGCGACGATCGCGATGATTGCCACCACGATCATGAGCTCGATCAGGGTGAAACCCGCGTTGTTGCGCTTGTTCTTCATCATCCTTGTGTGTCCTTGTCCCTACACCTCACCGGCTCCATCCACCGGCGGTGTTCTGCGGTTTCCGATCTGTTCCTAGGAGGATCCGTTTGGTCGGACGCTGGGCGTTCCTCACCGCCCGGCGTCTGCCGGAGAGGCCCCACCCGGGGCCGCCCCTCCCACCCCCCCAGGGTCGATCCCTGCCGGTGGGCGGCGTTCTGGCTCGGGGCCCTATCGGCCCGGCGGTCGGAGCTTCTTGAGGGCCGCTTTCTCACTGCCCGCTGAGCTTCCCCACCACGTCCAGGATCGGCAGGAAGACCGACAGGACGACCCCGCCGACGATCACACCCATGAAGGTGATGAGCAGGGGCTCGATCAGGCTGGTCAGGGCCTTGATGGCGGCCTTGACCTGGGCGTCGTAGAACTCGGCGATCTTCTCGAGCAGCGCCTCGAGGGCGCCGGTGCGCTCGCCGATGGCGATCATGCGCACCACCATGGGAGGGAAGACCCGGCTCTGGCCGAGGGGCTCCGAGAGCAGCTGGCCGTTGCGCACGCTCTCCTTGGAGGCCGCCACGGCGTTGGCCACGACGCGGTTGCCGGCGGTCTCGGAGACGATGTCGAGCGTGCCCATGATCGGCACCCCCGAGCGGATCAGCGTGGCGAAGGTGCGCGAGAAGCGCGCCAGGGCGACCTTCTTGCAGAGCGGCCCGAAGACCGGCGCGCGCAGGCTCAGGCGGTCCCACAGGAGCGCGCCGTAGCTCGTGCGCTTGAACAAGACGAGGCTCCCCACCGCGCCCGCGCCGCCGCCCAGGATCCCGATCCAGTTGGCGCGCATCCACCCCGAGAGGTTGAGCACGAAGCTGGTCAAGGCCGGCAGCTCGACGCCCAGGCCATCGAACACCTGGCGGAAGGTGGGCACGACGCCCAGCATCAGGAAGGCGGTGATGCCGAGCACGAGGACCAGCGAGATCACCGGGTAGGTCATCGCCGAGCGGATCTCGCGGGCCAGGGCCTGCGAAGCCTCCTGGTAGTCGGCCAGTCGCTCGAGGATGATGTCCATCTGGCCCGACGCCTCGCCGGCGCGCACCATGCTGATGTAGAGCGGCGAGAAGACCTTGGGGCAGGTTTCCATCGCGCTCGAGAGGTCCGCGCCCGAGCGCAGCTCCGCGCCCAGGCGCTCGCACGTGACCTTGAGGCCCGGCGTATCCGCCTGGGCTCCGAGCACGTCGATCGCTTCGAGCAGCGCCAGGCCCGCGCCGACCATGGTGGCGAGCTGGCGCGTGAAGAGCACCAGCTCGCTCTTGTTGGCGCTCGGGCTGGTCTTGAACAGCGAGCCGCGCGAGCGCGAAGCGCGCGAGGGGGCGGAGCCCTTGCCGGTGAGCGGGTCGACCCGCAGCACGACCAGGTTCTGGCGCCGTAGCTCGGCCAGGGCCTCGGACTTGTCGCCCGCCTGGATCGTCCCCTCGACCGTCTGGCCGCCGGGGTTCTTGGCGGCGTACTTGAAGCTCGTCACGCGTGT
Source organism: Planctomycetota bacterium (assembly GCA_035546375.1). GTDB lineage: Bacteria > Planctomycetota > UBA1135 > UBA1135 > DATKBQ01. Next base: position 6,297 of record DATKBQ010000680.1, read on the forward strand.
CGCTCCGCTCCTGGAGGCCTACTTGTCGTCGAGGGTGGTCCGCAGGACCTCCTCCAGGGAGGTCCGCCCGCGGATCACGTTGAGGATCCCGACCCGCCGCAGGGTCAGCATCCCCTGCCGCACGGCCTCGGACTTGAGTTCCTGGGCAGATCGGCCTTCGACCACCATCCGCTTGAGGTCGCCGTCCAGATACAGGGTCTCCAGGATCGCGAAGCGGCCCTTGTAGCCGTCCTTGCAGCGCGGGCAGCCGCCGGGCGCCGGGCCGTAGATCTCCAGGCCCGCGAGCTCCGACTCGAGGAAGCCGACCGAGAGCAGCTCCTTGGCAGGCACCTCGATGCGCGCGCGGCAGTGGATGCACAGCCGCCGCGCCAGGCGCTGCGCCCCGACGCACAGGAGCGAGCTGGCGACCATGAACGGGTCGACGCCCATGTCCGAGAGCCGCGTGATCGTGGTCGCGGCGTCGTTGGTGTGTAGCGTCGAGAGCACCAAGTGGCCGGTGAGCGCCGCCTTCACGGCGATGTCGGCCGTCTCCGTGTCGCGGATCTCCCCCACCAGGACGATGTCGGGGTCCTGGCGCAGGATCGAGCGCAGCGCCCCCGCGAAGGTCAGGCCGCGCTTGGGGTTGACCGGCACTTGGTTGATGCCGTCCATGCGGTACTCGACCGGGTCCTCGACCGTCACGACGTTCACGTCGGGGGTGGCGACCTCGGTCACGCACGAGTAGAGCGTGGTCGACTTGCCCGAGCCGGTCGGCCCGGTGAGGAGCAGCATGCCGTAGGCCGCGGTCGACGCGCGGCGGATGTCCTCGAGCGCCTTGGGCTCGTAGCCCAGGCTCTCGAGCTTGAGCGCCATCGAGCCGGTGTCGAGGATCCGCAGCACCGCCTTCTCGCCGCCGACCACCGGCAGGATCGACAGGCGGAAGTCGATCTTGCGGTTCTCGAAGCGGATCTGGAACTTGCCGTCCTGGGGCGAGAAACGCTCGGCGATGTCCAGCGAGGCGAGGATCTTGAGGCGCGAGATGATCGCCGGCAGGAGCCCGCTCGGCGGGCGCATGACCTCGTAGAGCGCGCCGTCGACGCGGAAGCGCACGCGCACCCCCGCCTCGCCGGGCTCGATGTGGATGTCGCTGGCCTTCTCGCGCAGCGCGCGCAGGAGCGCCAGGTTGACCAGCTTGACCGCCGGCGCGTCGCCATCGTGCGCCGCCGACTCGATGTCCTGGTCGCGCTCGAGCTGGACGTCGAGGACCTCCTGGCTGGCCACCTCCCCCAGCAGGTCGTCGACCGCCTTGTCCTTGGTGTTGAAGGCCGCCTCGGTCGCTTGGCGGATCGCCGCCGGATGCGACAGGATCGGACGCACCTGGCAATTCGAGAGCCGGCGCAGGTCGTCGAGGAGCAGCACGTCGAACGGATCGCTGACGGCGATGGTCAGGATCGCGCCGTTCTTGGAGACCGGCAGGATGCCGTGCTCCTGGCACAGCTCGAGCGAGAGGCAGGCGAGCGCCGAGGGGGCGGGCTTGATCCGCGACAGGTCGACCGGCGGCACCCCCGCCGCCTGGCCGAGCGTCTCGAGCAGCGCGTCCTCCGAGAGCAGCCCCTGGCTGAGCAGGGTCGCCACGGGCTGCCCGCCCTTCTCCCGCGCCGCGATCCAGTCCTGCTCGTTGACCAGCCCGGCGTCGACCAGGAGCCGCCGGATCTTGCCGGTGATGCGCACCATCGCGGAAGCCCCGCTCCGCTCAGGCCGCCCGGATCATCGCGCGCAGCTCGTTCGGGTCGGAGACGGCGCGGTCGGCATCCTCGACGCGCACCCTCCCCGCGCGCACCAGCTCGGCCAGGGACTGGGCCATCGTGCGCATGCCCAGCCGACCGCCGGTCTGGATCTGCGAGTAGATCTGGTGCGTCTTGCCCTCGCGGATCAGCGCGCGGACAGCCGGCGTGCAGAGCATGATCTCGGCCGCCATGGCGCGCCCACGGCCCGAGCCGACGGGCAGGAGCTGCTGGCAGAAGACCGCCTCGAGCGAGAAGGAAAGCTGCGTGCGCACCTGCTGCTGCTGGTGGGCCGGGAAGACGTCCACCACGCGGTTGATGGTCTGCACGGCATCGGAGGTGTGCAGCGTGCCGAACGTCAGGTGGCCGGTCTCGGCCAGGGTCATCGCCGCCTCGATCGTCTCGTGGTCGCGGA
>DATKBQ010000681.1:0-2127 GCA_035546375.1 Planctomycetota bacterium
GCTGAAGGACCTCGCGCGGCCCGAGCGCGTCGCGCAGCTCGAGGTCGAAGGGCTGGCCGGCGACTTCCCGCCGCTGCGGACGCTGGACCGCGTCCGCCACAACCTGCCCGTCCAGCTCACCAGCTTCATCGGCCGCGGCAGCGAGGTGGCCGAGGGGCTCCGCCTGCTCGGCCGCGCGCGGCTACTCACGCTCGTGGGCACCGGAGGCACCGGCAAGACGCGCCTCGGCCTCCAGCTGGCGGCGGAGTCGGTCGAGCGCTTCCGCGACGGCGTCTTCTTCGTGGCGCTGGCGCCGATCAGCGATCCGGAGCTGGTCCCCTCCACGATCGCGAGCACGATCGGGCTGCAGCTCTCGGGAGCGAAACCGCCGATGCAGCAGCTGATCGAGCACCTGCGTGAGCGCGAGGTGCTTCTGGTGCTCGACAACCTCGAGCAGATCCTCGCCGCCGCGCCGCGCGTGAGCGAGCTGCTCCAGGCGGCGCCGGGGCTCCGGGTACTCGCCACCAGCCGGGCGCCGCTACGCGTCTCGGGCGAGCAGGAGTTCCCGGTGCCGCCGCTCGGCCTCCCAGATCCCGCGACGGTCACGCTGCCGCAGCTCTCGCAGTACGAGTCCGTGCAGCTCTTCATCGAGCGCGCGCTCGCGGCCACGCCCGACTTCCGGGTGACGAACGAGAGCGCCCCCGCCGTCGCCGGGATCTGCGCGCGGCTAGACGGCCTGCCGCTCGCCATCGAGCTCGCCTCGGCGCGGATCAAGATCCTGACGCCGCAGGCGATGCTCGCGCGCCTCGAGAAGCGGCTCGGGATCGGCGGCGCGGTCGCGCGCGATCTGCCGGCGCGCCAGCAGACGCTCCAGGGCGCGATCGGGTGGAGCTACGACCTCCTCGACGCCAGCGGGAAACGCCTCTTCGAGCGCTTCGCGGCCTTCGTGGGCGGCGCGATGCTCGAGCAGGCCGAGCAGGTCTGCGGCCCCGACGGGGAGCCCGGCGACGTCCTCGCCGGGATCGAGAACCTCGTGGACCAGAGCCTGGTCCGCCAGCGCGAGGCCGGTGGCGACTACCGGTTCTTCTTGCTCCAGACGATCCGCGAGTACGCGCTGGGCCGGCTCGAGTCCGGGACCGAGGCCGATCTCGTCCGCGAGCGCCACGCCCGCGCATACGCCGAGCTCGCGGAGCGCCTCGCACCCGACCTCTTCAGCGCACGCCAGAAGGAGCTGCTCGACCAGTTCGAGCTCGAGCACGACAACATCCGCGCCGCCCTGGAGTGCGCGATCGCGCGCGGCGATTTCCCCATGGCCGCGCGGCTCGGCGCGGCGACGTGGCGCTTCTGGCAGATGCGCGGGCTCCTCGCCGAGGGGCGCGCGTGGATGGAGCGCGTGCTAGCTGTGACGGATCGGGGCGCGCACCCCAAGGCGGAGCTGGACGCGCTCGAGGCCGCGGGCGGCCTGGCCTACTGGCAGGGCGACGCGCCGCGCACGCGGGAGCTCTACGGCGAGCTCGTCGATCGTGCAGCCGAGTTCGGCGACAAGGCCATCCTCGCGAACGCGAAGTACAACTTCGCCTTCACGTACTACTTCGAGCACGCCGCGCCCGTCCTCGGCATGCCTTCGATCAAGGAAGCGCTCGCGCTCTGGCGGGAGCTCGGCGACGAGGCCGGGGTGGCCAAGGCGCAGTGGGCGCTCGGAGGGCTGCAGGCGGTGGCGCGCGAGTACGGCCCGGCGCGCGCGAACCTCGAGGCGTCGGAGCGCTTATTCAGGGCGCAGGAGAACCGCTTCGGCCTCGCCTGGGCGCTGCACGAGCTCGGCCTGCTCTACCTGCTGACCGACGAGCTCGGCAGGGCGCGCGACGTCCTGGTCGAGGCAATGGGGCTGTTCCGCGGCGCCGAGGACCACAGCGGGATCGCGCTGGTCCTCACCGACTTCGCCTACCTCGCCGAGCGGACCGGCCAGCACGAGCGCCGCCTGCGGCTCGCGGCCGCCGCGCTGCGCGCCGAGGAGGAGACCGGCACGGGGCTGACCGGGCTCCCGGAGAACTGGATCGGCCCGCTCCTGCCCGAGGGGCTGACCGACGCCGACCGCCGCACCATGGACGAGGGCCGCGCGATGTCGCGCGAGCAGGCGATCGCGTACGC
>DATKBQ010000682.1:0-2651 GCA_035546375.1 Planctomycetota bacterium
CCGGACGCGGAATCCGGCGGCCGTACTCGGCCGCCGAAGCGCCCGAAGGGCGCCCCTTCACGTGCTGAGTCCTCAGCAGCGTCAGCAGAGCACGACAATTGCCACCCGCCCCCCGCCTACGGCGTCCACACGATCCCGACCACCCCCGGGTTCGTGCCCGGGTTCTCGTCGAAGATCGACGCGTTCGAGATGTGCGAGTACGACGCGAAGACCGACAGCTCCGCCGACACGCGGAACGCCAGGTCGATCCCCGAGCGAAACTCCACCGGCCCCCCGAGGTCCGAGTCATCGCCTTCGACGTACAACCCCGCCGCCGTGTGCGGCGTGAGCGTCCACTTCTCGCTCAGGCGGATGTCGTAGCGGAACCCACCGTAGACGTAGCCCGCGACGTCGTTCGTCACGAGCACACCCGCCGCAGGTCGCAGGCCCCAGCGCCACTCGGGCCAGCGGACCTCGAGGCCGGCGACCATCGACGAGCCGTTGTGGTCGACCGAGAACAGGCCGAAGCTGGCGGCCATCTCGTACGGATCGCCGGCCGAGGCCGCCGGGCAGGCGAGGGCCAGCGCCGCGCAGAAGGCGACGATTCGCAGCATGGGGCGGCGAATGGATACGGATTCGCTCGCGGGTCCGCAACGGCCCGGCCGTTTCCGCTCGGGCGAGCGACGCTGCCATCCGTCGCAGCGGCGCGGCGCGGGGCGGCCTGCTACCTTGGGCTGCCTTGGTCCCGCAGGCGAGTGCCCGGGCGGCCGCGTCCCGGGGCGCGGCGGCGGTCCTCCTCCTCACGCTCGCGGTGCTCGCCCTTCGCTTGCACCACGTCGGGCGCGGGCTCCCGTGGCTGACCGAGCCCGACGCCCACATCTCGGCCGTGGTCCAGCACCTGGCCGGGGGAGGCGCCGCGACGGAGGAGAGCGAGTTCCTGTCGATCTACCCCCATCTCGTCGCGCGCCTGGCTCAGCCCTTCGCCGGACGGCGCGAGCCGGCGCCGGGCGAGGCTTGGGGGCTCGAGCAGCACCTGGAGGAAGCCTCGCGACCCTACCTCGCCGTGCGGCGCGTCGTCGCGGTGCTCTCCGTGCTCATGGTCCCCGCCACCTGGCTGCTCGCGCGCCTCGTCCTCGCGCCGGGCTGGGCGCTGTTCGCCGCCGCGCTGGCCGCCACGAGCCTCCTGGACCTGTGCTTCGCGCAGCAAGCGCGCCCGCACGCGGCCGCCGCCGGGCTCGCGCTCCTCGCCGTCGTCGCCGCCGTGCGCCTGCGCCGGCGCGGCGACGGGCCGTCCTATCTTCTGGCCGGGATCGCGGCGGGCCTCGCGCTGGGCACGCTCCAGAACACCGCGGCGGCCCTCTTCGCGCTGCTCGCGGCCCACCTCCTGCGCGAGCGCCCGCGCCGCCGCGTGCTCGAGCCCCGCGCGCTCTTCGCCCTGCTGCCGATCCTCGCCGCGCTCGCCGCCTTCCAGCCTTACCTCTTCACGGGCCTGGTGAAGCTGGCGGGCGGCCGCTTCCAGGTCGCCGGCCAGTCGATCGCGTTCTCCGATTTCCGGGGCGGCGGCTTCGCGACGATCCTGGGCACCCTCGCCTCGTACGAGCCGGTCGTGCTCGCCCTCGCCGTGCTGGGAGCGCTTCTCGGTCTGAGCCGGCTGAGCGTGCCGCACCCCGCCGATCCACGCATCTCCTGGCGCGACCTCGCCGTGCTCGCGGCCTACGTGGTGCCTTACACGCTGGTGATCGGGCTCTACGACAAGACCTGGGAGCGGTTCGTGCTCCCGCTCGTCCCTTACCTCGCCTGCCTGGGGGCCTGGGGAACTTGCCACCTCGCCCGGCGCGCGACCCGCGGACTCGGGCGCCCCGCGCGAGCCGCCGTCTCCACGGCGCTCGCCCTCGCCGCGCTGGCCCTGCCGGCGTGGGCCAGCCTGCGGCTGGCTTCGCTGCGCAGGGAGCCCGACCCGCTCGAGCTGACCGCGCGCTGGCTGCGCGAGCACGTGCGGAGCGAGGACGAGCGCTTGCGGATCCACCCGGTGATCGACCTGCCGCTGGCTCGAGCGGAGCCCTGCCTGGTCCGCGACGGCGAGCTCCGACCCGAGATCTTCAAGCCCTGGGAGGTCTACCAGGCGCTGCTCCCGCCGGGCGCGAGCCTCGGGACGCGCTACTGGATCGAGAAGATGCTCCTGCCCCCTTCCTCGCATCCTGCCATCGAGCGCGATCCGCGCGACTACCTCGACTCCCTCGCCGCGGACTACTTCATCGTCTACACGCCGACGACGCCCCTGGGCCCGCCGGCTTCCGATCTCGTGCACGCGACGCTCAGGCGCGAAGGGGTCCTGCTCGCGCGCTTCCCGCCGTGGAGCGGCCCCGGCGCCCCGCCGCTCGCGCGCTTCCAGGATTCGCCGGGGGCCGGGTCGTTCACCTGGCTCGCGCTGCGCGCCGTCGCGCTCGGGCCGCCCATCGAGGTCTTCGCGCTGTCCCAGCGCGAAGAGTGAGCCGTCCCGTGCCCGGCCCCGCCTGGACCGAGGTGCGCGTCTCCGCCCCCCGCGGCTGGCAGGAGCTGATCGCCTCCGCGCTGGCCGAGGAGGGTTGCCCGGCCGCGCTCTTCGGCGCGCTCTCCCTGGCGGAGGCCGACCCGGGTCCCGGCCGCACCTGGGTGCGCGGCTACCTGAGCGA
>DATKBQ010000683.1:0-2331 GCA_035546375.1 Planctomycetota bacterium
CGCGGCGCCGGAGAGCTCACCGACCGCCGCGAGCTTGCTGTCCTTGATCCCGATGTCCGCCCGCCGCGCCGGGGCGCCCGTGCCGTCGACGACCGAGCCGCCCCGCACCAGGGTGTCGTAGTCCATCCTTGGTATTCTGCCCCACTTCGCTTCCACGAAACGCGCACCATGCCCGCAGTTCGCACTCCGCGCCTCCTCCTCGCCCCGCTCGTGTTCGCCGCGCTCGCCGCCCTCGCGCAGTCCGGGGACTACGAGCCCGAGATCGCGCAGGAAGGCAAGGACGTCATCTGGGTGCCGACGCCCGCCGACCTCGTCGAGCGCATGCTCGACGCCGCCCGGGTGACGCCGCAGGACTTCGTCGTCGACCTCGGTTCGGGCGACGGCCGCGTCATCATCGCCGCGGCGAAGCGCGGCGCACACGCGCTGGGCGTGGAGTTCGACCCGGGCCTCGTGGCCCTCTCGCGACGCCGGGCGAGCGAGGCCGGCGTGGCCGAGCGCGCGCGCTTCGTGCGGCAGGATTTCTTCGAGACCAACTTTTCGCACGCCACCGTCGTCGCGCTCTTTCTGCTGCCGGAGATCAACGTGCGGCTGCGCCCGAAGATCCTCGCGCTAAAGCCCGGCACGCGCGTGGTCGCCAACACCTACGGCATGCAGGAGTGGAAACCCGACGAGCGGGCCGTGCTCTATACGGCGGACGGGCACTGCGGGTGGTATTGCACGGTGCTGCTGTGGTACGTGCCCGCGCAGGTGGCCGGGCGGCACCCGGTGCCCGGCGGGGAGCTGGAACTCAGGCAGGAGTTCCAGATGCTCGCTGGCACGCTGCACGCCGGCGGCGCCGCCTATCCCGCCGCGGGCCGCGTGCGCGGCGAGGAGATCGAGGTGCACGCCGGCGGCAGGGTGTTTCGTGGCCGCGCGAGCGGCGGGAAGCTGGAGCTGCGCTAGGCGCGGTGGACTTCGACGCGCTGTTTCGCACCGAGTCGCGGCGCGTGTTCGCCACGCTGGTGCGCGTGCTCGGGGACTTCGACCTTGCCGAGGAGGCGCTCTCGGAGGCCTTTCGAGCGGCGCTCGAGCAGTGGCCGCGCGAGGGCGTGCCGGCGAACCCGCGCGCCTGGCTGGTCTCGGCCGGGCGCTTCAAGGCGATCGACGCGATCCGCCGCGATCGCCGCTTTTCGTACGTCGACGCGCAGACGCTCGGCGCCTTTCCCGCAGCGTCCGAGGCCGGGAAGGAAGGCATCGAGGACGATCGCCTGCGGCTCATCTTCACCTGTTGCCACCCGGCGCTCGCGCCCGAAGCCCAAGTGGCGCTCACGCTGCGCGAGGTGTGCGGGCTGACCACCGAGGAAATCGCGCGCGCGTTTCTTTCTTCCGCGCCGACGCTCGCGCAGCGCATCGTGCGCGCCAAGGTGAAGATCCGCGACGCGCGCATTCCCTACGAAGTGCCGGAGAAGGCGGCGCTGCCGGAGCGGCTGGATGCCGTGCTGCGCGTCCTCTACCTCGTGTACAACGAGGGCTACTCCGCCTCCTCGGGCGAGGCGGTGACGCGCGCCGAGCTCTCGCAGGAGGCGATCCGCGTAGGGCGGCTGCTGGTGGAACTCTTGCCCGAGGCCGAGGCGATGGGGCTCCTGGCGCTGATGCTGATCCAGGAGTCGCGCCGCGCGGCGCGCTCGCGCCCGGACGGCGAGCTCGTGCTGCTCGAGGACCAGGACCGGTCGCTGTGGGACCGCGCGCTGATCGCCGAAGGCGTGGCGCTCACCACGCGGGCATTGCGCACGCGCCTCTTTGGCCCGTACTCGCTGCAGGCGGCGATCGCCGCGGTGCACGCGGAAGCGCCGAACTCGTCCGCGACGGACTGGAGCGAGATCATCGGCCTGTACGACGTGTTGTCGCGCTTGGATCCCTCGCCCGTGGTGGCGCTCAACCGCGCCGTGGCGGTTTCCATGCGCGACGGGCCGGCGGCGGCCCTGCCGGCCGTGACCGTTCTGCTCGAGGCGCTCGGGGGCTACCACCTCGCCCACGCCGTGCACGCGGACCTCTTCCGGCGGCTGGGGCGCAAGGCCGAGGCCATCGCCGCCTACGAAAAAGCGCTCTCGCTTTCGCGGCAGGCGCCCGAGCGGCGCTTTCTCGAGGGGCGGATCGCCGCGCTGCGCGCCGGCTAGCGCCGCTGCGCTTCGAGCGCCGCAGCGCGCGCGCCGAATCCCGCGGCGTCGCGCTCGAGCTGCAGCGTGGCGAGCGGCGCGCGGGGCGCGGGCTCCTGGCGTTGTAAAAGCTGCGTGCCGAGCACCAGTGCCGCCACCGCCACCGCGGCCCCCGCGATCCATGCCAAGCCCTTGC
>DATKBQ010000684.1:0-2608 GCA_035546375.1 Planctomycetota bacterium
CCACGTCAGCCTCCACGTGTGGTCCAAGAAGAGCGGCACTTGGCAGGTGGTCGCCACCTCGACGACGCCGGCGGCGACCGAATAGCCGAGCCGGGCGCCCGAGACGGACGCTCTGGCGACACGGAGGCGGCCGCCACCCAAGTGCGGGCGCTGCGCAAGCTCAGATGCTCGCCGTCAGCGAGACTATCGGTCGGCCGCGCGCAGGACGGGCCGCGTGAGACAGGTCGGCCCACCCTCGAGCTTCACGCACAGCTCGTCGCCCTCGAAGGTAGCGACCTCGCAGCCAGCGGCCTCGAGCCGTGCCCGCGTCACCGGGTTGCCCTCGAGCATCACGCAGCGTCGCGGCGCCAGAGCCAGCACGTTGCAGCCCAGAGTCGCCATCTCGCTCTCCGGCACCTCGACCCAGGAAACGCCGCGGTCCGCGAGCAGCGCCAGGAAGCGCACGGGGGCGAGCGGCGGGAAGACCACGGCGAGGTCGGCGTCGAGCAGGCTGACCAGCGACTGCAGGTGGAGGCACGCCTGCGGGCCGCCGGCGGCGGGCAGGTCGAAGGCGTGCACCTCGACCTTGAGCGGGCGCAACGCGGCCTGGAGCTGTCGCGCGCCTTCCTGGCTGGTGCGGTAGCCGAGCCCTACGCAGAGGTTGCTCTCGTCGAGCCACAGCAGGTCGCCGCCCTCGGCGCGCGCCGACTCGTCGAGCCGCGCCATCACCGGCACCCCTGCCTCTTCCTTCAGGTGCTCGGCGAGCGCCTCTTCCTCGCCGGCGCGCAGCGCCTTGCCCATGCGCAGCACGATGGTGCCCGAGCGCGTGACGATGGCGGGGTCGTGCACGAAGATCGCGTCGGGGTGCTCGGGCAGCGGCGCCTGGTGTCGCGGCACCTCGGCCCCGAAGCCCTCGAGCAGCGCGACGCAGGCGTCGTGCTGCGCCTGCGCGCGCGCGAGGTCGGGAGGCGAGGCGTAGTGGAAGGCTCCCGGGTCGCAGTCGGCGAGCGCCGCGTCGGGGCGCCGCACCACGACGCGGCACAGCGGCGCCGTCATCGACTGCGCCCCGTAGCGAGCCTTCACGGCGCCGCCGTTGGGCGCGAGCTCCACATCTCCCACGACCGGCGATGCTTGTTGTCGGTCGAGACCTCACGCCCCTCGATCACGAGGTGACGCACCTGGGTGCGGATCTCGAGCGGGTCGCCGTCGGTGACGATCAAGTTCGCGATCTTGCCGGGCTCGATGGTGCCGACGCGGTCACCGATGCCGAGCATCTCGGCGGCGTTGCGCGTGACGCTGGCGAGTGCCTGGTCGCGCGGCAGGCCGTAGCCGGCGGCGATCGCGGCGTAGGTGGGCAGGCGGCGGGAGCGCGCGGCGTCGAAGCTCGCGAACGCGATCTTCACGCCGGCCTCGTGCAGCTCCTGGGGCGCGGTGAACGGCTGGTCGTAGGGCTCGTCTTCCTCGCCGGGCAGCCGCTGGGTGGGACCGAGGATCACCGGCACGCCCTTCTCGGCGAGCAGCTCCTTCTCGCGCCACGCCTCGTCGCCGCCGGCGAGCACGAGCTTCAGCCCCTCGTCTTCGGCGAGCGCCACGGCGTCGCGGATCTGCCGCGCGCTGTTGGCCACCGCCATCACCACGCGCTCGCCGCGCACGTAGGGCACCAGCGCCTCGAGCTCCCAGTTGCGGTCGAACTTGCTGGCGTCGCCGCGCGCGGTGGCCTGGTCGTAGTGGCGCGCCGCCTCGAGCCAGTCGCGCAGGGAGTCGAGCTGCTCCTCGTACTCCTTCTCCACCTCGGCGAACGGCCGATTGCGCACGCTGAAGGTGGCGAGGTCGAAGGTGCGGGTGCGCAGGGTCGGCCAGGTCAGCACCAGCGCCGCCTGCGCCTCGATCGCCATCTCCTCCACCGTCCAGCCGTCGAGGCTCACGACGGAGGCCTGGCCCGGGATCACCGAGCCGCCGCCGCCGCCGAAGAAGCCGCCGCCCCCGGAGCTGCCGGGCGCCACGACCGCGTGGGTGATGCCGCTCGCGCGGGTCACCGGGATGACCTCGCTCGCGGGGTGGATGGCGGTGGCGGCGACCAGGTGCGGGTTGTAGTCGCCCATCTCGGCCACGTCGACGGTGGCGCCCACCGAGTCGATCTCGGTGAGGCCGAGGCGGCTGAAGGCGTCGAAGAGACCGGGGTACACGTGGAGGCCGCTCGCGTCGAGGACCTTGGCGCCGGCGGGCGCCGCTACCTGCGGGCCGATCTCGGCGATGGCGCCGTCGCGCACCAGCACGGTCGCGACGCTGGCGCCGGACGGGGTATGGACCGTGCCGCCGCGGATCACCAGGACCTCGGCCGACATCGGTGCGATGCCCGCGCCCACGCCGAGCACGGCGGCGGCGAGCAGACCGTTACGGAGGGTGCGGAGGGAGCGAAGGGAGCTGCGGGTGAGGTCGGTCTGGGTCATCGCGAATTCTCCGCGCGCGGATCGGTCGAGACGGGAGAGGTCTCGGGGGTCGTGGAGGGAGTGTTCGTGGGCTCACCCGCCGGGGTGGGTTCGTCCTCCGCCTTGTCCTTCCCGGAGAGCTTCTGCTTCAGCGCCTCGATGCGCGCCCGGCGCTCGCGGTCGAGCTCGCGATCGAAGTA
>DATKBQ010000685.1:0-5627 GCA_035546375.1 Planctomycetota bacterium
AGGAGGGCGCGCGCGCGAGGGCTGGACGGACCGGAGGGAATGGACGCGACGGCGAAGGTGTCCACCCCGATCCGAGGACGCGCCGCGCGAGGACGCGCGGCTGCGCCACGGGCCTCGCTGCGCGAGGCGTGGCGCGGGGCAACGGCGGCGAGGAGCGCAAGGGAGGGGTTGAGGGCGCGGAGGATGTAAGCTCAGGGGATGCGCACCCGTACCCTCGCCCTCGCCCTCGCGACGCTCGGGCTCGTGCTCGCCGGCTGCGGCGCACGGGGCGTCACCTCCGCACCCTTCCCCGCGCCGACCCAGGGCGAGACGGGGCCGATCGAGCACCGCCTCGACGACGGAGCGGAGGCGCGCCAGAAGGACGCCCGCAAGCGCTGGATGGCGCACATGCACCGCACCGCGAGCGACGTCGACTGGAAGGCCATCGAGCGCGAGAACGGGATGCGCGAGCAGGCGCGGCGCAACGCGCTCGGCCGGCTGCCCCAGAACTTCCTCGTCCAGGCCTGGACCGAGGTCGGGAGCAAGAACCAGGCGGGGCGCATGCACTGCGGCACGATCGGGCCCGACGGGAGCACGCTGTACGCGGGCTCGTCCCTGGGCGGGCTCTGGCGCGCCGACTTGAACGGAGCCGGCTGGACGCCGCTGGGGGACAACCTCTACGGGGGCGTGCACGAGGTGCTGGCGCTTCCCGGCGAGCTCGCCGGCGAGCCGGACGTCTTGGTCACCTTCACCGACGGCGGCCTGGTGCGGGTCACGCGCGACCTCGGGCAGATCTGGGAGACGCCGTCGGGGCTCTCGGGCGTGCACGGGATCCGGGGCGTGGCGCTGCTGCAAGATCTCGCGCGCACGATCCTGGTCTGCGGCCAGAATGCCACTTGGGGGAACTCGCCGGCCGTGTACGGCTCGACGGACTACGGCCGCACGTTCGTCAAGCGCTGGCAGGCTCCGCAGTCGGGGAACGGCTGGATGTGGGTGCCGCGGCGCGGGAGCGGGGCGGCGACGAGCGTCTACCTCGTCAACCGCGGCCGGCAGTACGTCTCGGGCGACGGCGGATGGAGCTTCGCGCCGCTGGCCTCGATCGATCCCCTGTCGGATGCCGCGGTGCTCGCGGGCTCGGAGGCCGGCGCGCCGACGCTGTATGCGGCGCTGCGCTCGAGCGGCGCCTGGAAGCTGTACCGCTCCGACGACGCCGGAGGGGGCTTCGCTTTCGTCCAGACGCTGTCGGACTTCTGGGAGGCGCTGTGCGCGTCCTCGGTGTCGAGCCAGGTCGTCGTCTACGGCGGAGTCGAGGCGCGCCGCTCGGCGAACGGCGGCTCGAGCTTCGCGCTCTTGAACTCCTGGACCGCGTACTACGGCGACCCGCTGCACAAGCTGCACGCGGACATCATGGGCCTCCACGCTTGGCCCGATCCGGTCGATCCCCTGAAGGAGACCTGGTACTACTCGACCGACGGCGGGATCTACCGCAGCGACGCCCTGGGGCTCTCGCCGCTCAACCTGTCGATGTCGGGGCTCGGCGTGAGCCAGTACTACTCGACCTTGAGCTCCAGCGCGAACAACGCGCTGATCGTCGCCGGCTCGCAGGACCAAGGCTACCAGCGCGGGCTCCTGCAGCCCTCGAGCGGCCCGGGCCCCTCGACGCCGTTCGCGCAGTTGATCAGCGGCGACTACGGCCACCTGACGTCCTCGGACGGCACGCACCAGCTCGTCTACTCGACCTACCCGGGCTTCATCCTGGTGCAGGAGGGGGAGACGAACCCCAATCTGCTCTATCCCTGGCTGGACTTCCCCGCGGGCTCGCAGCACGCCTGGCTGCCGCCGGTGGTGGCCGATCCGCTCGACAAGAAGGTCTTCTACTTCTGCGGCGACCGGCTGACGCGCTACACGCGGGTCTCCGGCGCGTACTGGAGCCAGGCGCTGCACTCGACGCAGGTCTTCGCCGTCGGCGGAGGGAGCTACGTCTCCGCGATGGCGTTCGCTCCATCGGATCCGCAGCGCGCCTACGCCGTGAACGACGCGGGGCGGCTCTTCGGGTCGACGAACCACGGCGTGAGCTGGACCCAGTCGGCCGGCGTGGGACCCTCCCAGCAGTACTTCTACGGCAACGCGATCTCGGTGCATCCGACGAACCCGCTCGAGGTCGCCGTGGGAGGCTCGGGCTACAGCACGGCGGCGGTGATCCGCTCGAGCGACGGCGGCCAGAGCTGGTCGCCGGAGGTGAGCGGGCTGCCGCCGACCCTCGTGTACGGCTTGGCCTACGCGCGCGACGGCAGCGGCGACCTGTACGCCGGGACCGAGACGGGCGCGTACGCCTGGAGGCGCTCGAGCGGGCAGTGGGAGAACATCATGGGGAACGAGGCGCCGATCACGATCTACTGGTCGGTGGAGGCGGTCGGCAGCGACGTGATGCGCTTCGGCACGTACGGTCGCGGGATCTGGGACTTCAGGGTCCATCCCCCGGCGGGGTGGACCACCTACGGGACGGGCAAGCTCGGCTCGCACGGCGCGGTGCCGCAGATCGGCGCGCTGGGGACGCCGAGCCTGGCCGCGGGCGGATTCTCGGCCGAGGTGGTCTTCGGCGTGCCGTCGAAGCCGGGGCTCTTCATGTACGCCGCCGCGAGCGCGAGCACGCCATTCAAGGGCGGTACGCTACTGCTCGCGCCGCCGGTGCAGCGCGGCCCGGGCTTCCAGCTCGACGTGTTCGGCTACGCCGCCGCCGCGATCGCGATCCAGCCGCCGATGGTCGGCCAGACGCTCTTCTACCAGGCCTGGATGCGCGACCCGCAGCACCCCGACGGCACGGGCGTCGGGCTGTCGAATGGCCTGCAGGTCACCTACGGGCCGTAGCAGGGAGGCAACACGACGCCGCCGAATTAGTTGCCTAATTCGGCGGCGTCGTCCTGGCTCCGTGATCAGCGCGCCGCCGCCTCGTCCAGGAGCCGCTGCAGCTCGGCGCGAACCGCCGGCGCGCGCTCGCGTTGCAGCAAGACGCCGAGGTTCGAGCGCTGCTCCTCGTCCAGCACCCGCCCGCGCAGCGCGCGGGCGGCGTCGAGCCGCTCGAGGCAGGATCGTTCGTGGTCTGCGATCACGAGCGCGAGCTCCTTGAAGGGCATGCCCGCGAGGTCCTCGCGCGGCGCGTCGACGGTGCCGTCGGCGATGTAGCCGAGTCCCTTCAGCTTGATCAGATTCTCGTTCGAGATCTGGCGCATGTCGCCGCTGATCCCCTTCGCGAGCCGGCGCTCGACCTCGCGCAGGAGCTCGTGCACGCGCCCGACGTGCTCGGCGGCGATGTCGTTGCGCGCGTCGGGGTCGGAGTCCAGGTCGTAGAGCTCGATCTCGAGGCCCTCCTGGCAGCGCCCGAGCGGCGTCGGCGCGATGAGCTGCAAGCCGTCGGCCGTGATCAGGGTCGAGGCGAAGCGCGTGTGGCTGAAGGCCACGTCGTCCTTCCTCGAGCGCCCGAGCGCCGCGAGCAGGCTTTTCCCCTGCAGACCGCGCGGCGCCTCGAGGCGGCACAGCTCGACCAGCGTCGATGGGATGTCGAGGTTCTCGACCGGCGAGTCGACCACGCGCCCCTTGGGCAGCCCCGGCGAGCGAAGGATCAGCGGCACGTGCACCAGCTCGCGGTTGACCTGGTTGCCGTGGCTCGGCATCAGCGTGTTCACCAGCGTCGGGGCCTCGCCCGCGACGCGCTTGGCCTCGCGCTGGCCGGAGTGGTAGGCAAGGCGAGTCCACAGGCCCTCGCCGTGGTCCGACGCGATCACCACCGCCGTCGAGTCCTCCTGGCCGCTGGCCTCGAGGGCTCCGAGCAGCGCGGCGATGCGCCGGTCGCAGTAGGCGACGTCGTCGTCGTAGCCGCCGATCTCCTCCTGGATGCGCGCCACGCTCGAGTCGAAGTCCTCCAGGCCGAGCTCGGCGTCGACCTTGCGGTAGTACTCCAGGAGCTCGCTCCCGGGCTCGCCGGGCGCCTTGCGGTACTTCAGGAAGCCCTCCGGCGGCATGTAGGGATCGTGCGGCTCGGCGAGGTGCACCCACGTGAACGTCTTCTTGCCCGCGCGGCCGCGGATCCAGTCGAGGATCGGATCGTCGGGGTCGTAGGGCTGCATCAGCACGAACTCGTCGAAGCCGCGCCGGAAGCCGTTCTCCTCGCTCAGGATGTCGTTCGAGACGAACGCGGCCGTCCCCCAGCCCTGGCTTTGGAAGGTCTCCGCGAGGGTCGGGACCGACTCCGGGACCGCGAGCCGCTCCTCCGCGAGGTAGCGGCCGGTCATCATCGAGACCATGGAGGGCGAGGTCCACGAGCTCTGCGCGATCGCGCGGCGGAAGAGGATCCCCTCGGCCGCGAGCTCGTCGAGGGCCGGCGAGGTCGGGCGCGGGTAGCCGTAGGCCGAGAGGTGATCGGCGCGCAGCGTGTCGACGACGATCAGGAGCACGTGCTCCGGCGCTGGGGGCGGAGTCCGCGAGCAGGCCGAGAGGCCGAAGGGCGGCGCGAGGAGAGCGAAGAGCGCCGGGAGGGCGGCAACGGGGCGGGGCCTCGACATATCGAGAGTCTACGCGTTGCGAAGGCGGGAGGAGGCAAGGCACGGCGCTCCGAGTCGTCCAGGCCAACGGTTCCCGAGCGATCCGCGGTCTCGGGATCCTGGCGGTTGACCGGAAAGCCCAGGCGACGAAGGGCCGCGGAGAGGGCCCGCGCAGCTCGCGGCCTCCTAGACGACCACCCCCAGGATCTCGGTCTCGAAGACGAGCTTGCGCTCCACGAAGGCCTGGGCGTAGTAGGCGAACATCGTCGAGCGCATCTTGCGGATCTTGCCGGCCCAGACCAGGCGGCAGTCGGGCTCGACCACGCCGCGGAAGCGGGTCTCGTTCAGGCCGCCGTAGCCGACGAACTTGCCCTCCAAGTCCGGCCGGCGGTGGATGAAGTCGTAGGTGCACAGCTGCGCCGCGCCCTCGATCTGCAGGACGCCGGGAAAGATCGGCCTGCCCGGGACGTGGTCCGCGGCCCACCACTCGTCCGAGCGCACGTCGCGGTAGCCGACGATCAGCTCGCCCTCGACGTCGAAGTGCGAGATCCCGTGCAAGAGCTCGAGCCGCCCGCGCTGCTTGCACACCTTGCGCACCTCCTCCATCGGAACGACCACCTTGGAAAGGTCGATCGCGTCGAAATCGATCAGCGAGGGTGAGGCCACGGTCGGCTCCCGCGAGGGCGGCGCAGTGTACGGCCGCGGCCGGCGGTGCCCAAGGTGAGGCGAGTTGCCTCTCGGTCGCGGCCGAGCGTCGATCGGCGATCCGTATACTTGCCCCTCCCCGTCCATGCCTGCCCGCGCGCTCCGCTCCACCTTGCTCGCGGCCGCGCTGGCCGCTGCGTCCGCGCTCCCCGTGCCGGCGCAGTCGGAGCGCGTGCTGCTCGTGCCGCTCGTCGAGAACGGGAGCTTCGACGAGGCCACGATCTCCGAGTTGCCTAGGCGCATCCCGTGGTGGCGCCCGACCAGCGGCCGGCCGCGCACGGTCGAGGCCGAGGGCGCGACCTGGCTCGTCACCGCGCCCGGCGAAGCCGTGGGCCAGCCGATCCCGGCCTACGCGCCGCTCCTCTCGCGCCTCGAGGTGCGCGGGCGAGTGCGCGGCCGCGGCCA
>DATKBQ010000686.1:0-2675 GCA_035546375.1 Planctomycetota bacterium
ACCCCCCCGCCGGGGGGGAGGCAGCGTGTAAGCAATCTGGTGGGAGTTGTCCTGACTCCGTATCCTGCGCCGAATGCCCCCCCCGGAAGCCGAGGCTCCGGGCGAGCTCTTGGTCGTCGAGAACGACGAGCGCATCGCCAACCTGATGGCTTGGTTCCTCGAGCGACGCGGCCACCGAGTCCAGAAGGCGCGCTCGTTCCACGAGGCGCGCCGGTGCATCGAGGCCCGCCGGCCCGAGCTCGTCCTCTCCGACCTCGACCTCGGCGGCGAGAGCGGCCGCGACGAGCTGCCGCGCCTGGCCGAGGCCGGCCTCCTGCCGCCGACGCTGGTCGTCTCGGGCTACGTCGACGCCGACACGGCGCGCGAGCTGCGCGCGATCCCGGGCGTGGTGGGCATCCTGCCCAAGCCCTTCGAGCTCGCGCGCCTGGAGGCGCTGGTGGGGGAGCTCCTCGGCCGCATCCGCCGCGCCCCGGCTACCCCGAGGCCGACCGCCGCGCCGTGAGCCGCCTGCGCTGGACCACGGCCGGCGAGTCCCACGGTCCGGCGCTCGTCGCCGTGCTCGAGGGCATGCCGGCGGGCTTGGCGCTCGACATGGAGCGGGTCGACCGCGAGCTCGCGCGCCGCCAGCGCGGCTACGGCCGCGGCGGGCGCATGAAGATCGAGCGCGACGCGGCCGAGCTGCTCTCGGGCACGCGCGCCGGCCTGACGCTCGGCTCGCCGATCGCACTGAGGATCGCCAACCGCGACGCGACCCTCGAGCGGTTGCCGGTGCCCTCCAATCCGCGCCCCGGCCACGCCGACCCGGCGGGCTGCCAGAAGTACACCGTGCGCGACCCGCGGGCGGTGCTCGAGCGCGCCAGCGCGCGCGAGACGGCGGCGCGGGTCGCCTTGGCGTCGATCGCGCGCCAAGTGATCGAGCGCTTCCGGGTCGAGGTCTTCGCCCACGTGGTCGAGCTCGGCGGCATCGCCGCGCGCCCCGACGCCTTCGAGGCGGCCGGCGAGCGCCGCGCGCAGCTGCGCGAGGCCTCCGAGCTGGCTTGCCTGGACCCCTCGGTCGAGCCCGCGATGCGCGAGCGGATCGACCGCGCGCGCGAGGAGGGCGACACCCTCGGCGGGGTCTTCGAGGTGCGCGCGCACGGCTTGCCGCCGGGCCTGGGCAGCTACCAGTCGCCCGCCGAGCGCCTGACGGCCCGGCTCGGGGCGGCGCTCCTCTCCATCCCGGCGATCAAGGCCGTCGCCTTCGGCCTCGGCTTCGAGGCGGCGCGGCTTCCCGGCTCGCTCGTCCACGACCCGATCGTCCCCGGCCGCGGTCCCTGGGGCCGCTTCGCGCGCGCCAGCAACCGCGCCGGCGGCCTGGAGGGCGGGATGACCACCGGCGAGCCGCTGGTGGTGCGCGCGGCCATGAAGCCGATCCCGAGCCTGCGCCAGGGCCTGCCCTCGGTGGACTTCGAGACCGGCGAGGCCGTGCGCGCCACCTACCAGCGCTCGGACGTGACCTCGGTGCCCGCGGCGAGCGTGGTGGGGGAGGCGGTGGTCGCACTCGAGCTGACCTCGGCCTTCTTGGAAAAATTCGGCGGGGACGCCCTGGCCGACGTCGAGGCGCTCTGGCAGGCTTGGCTAGGGAGGGTGCGGGACCTCTGAGGGCCGGCGGCGCGATCCGCCACCCGCGGCCGGCCGGGGCTTGACGGGGCGGTCGGAAGCCGTATCATCCCCCCCCTCCCCTCGCCGTCCGGTCGCGGTCGCGCCTGCAGCCGAACAGCCTTTGCGTGGGGCCACCTGGCGACGACTCCCCGCTCCTGGCCAGCGTGGCTCAATGGCAGAGCACCTGATTTGTAATCAGGCGGTTGTGGGTTCGATTCCCACCGCTGGCTCCCCCGGCGACGGGTGCAAGCACAGGGCAGGACCGCCCGGCGCTCCGGCGCCAAGGTCCCCCGGCGAGCCCGGGTTGTTCCATGGAAACGAGACACCTCACGGATGACACGGGAGCGGAGCGCAGCTCCGCGGCCGTCCCTCCTCCGCGGCCGGTCCGCCCCCGCGCGGGGGCGCCAGCCGCGCCAGTCCCCGCGCGGAACCTCCGCGCGGAACGATCGGAGGAGCGGCGCGCCGCGAGCACCAGGCGCCCTGCGTTCGGACCGCTCATCGAGCACGGGGGGAGATTCCAGAGCGGCCAAATGGGCCAGACTGTAAATCTGGTGGCACAGCCTTCGGCGGTTCGAATCCGCCTCTCCCCACCAGCCTTCCCCTCCAGGCTCAGGGGTCCGTCCCGTCCATGGCGCCGCGCGCCGCGCGCGAGCCGGAGCGCCGCCGGTCGCCGCCGCCGCCGTCCGGCCTGGCGGGCGTAGTTCAATGGTAGAACTTCAGCCTTCCAAGCTGATAGCGTGGGTTCGATTCCCATCGCCCGCTCTTTGCGTTCTGGGGGCAGCTTGATCGCGGAGATTGCTGCTGTAGCTCAGTTGGTAGAGTACGTCCTTGGTAAGGACGGGGTCAAGGGTTCAAGTCCCTTCAGCAGCTTTTCTGCTTCCTGTGGAATTGGATTCGGGTGTTTCTGGTTGAATCTTGTGAGTGATTGAAAGTGATGTGTGGGTGTCTCGCGTGGGGATACCGAGTTGTTCTTTTGAGGTGATTTTGCCGGGCTGCGAGAAGTGTCCTGGCGCAGATTGATCTGGAGTTGGGGT
>DATKBQ010000687.1:0-5706 GCA_035546375.1 Planctomycetota bacterium
GGCTCCGGCGGCTGGCGTTGCAGGAGCCGCTCGGCGAGCGCGTCGACCAGCTCGGCGTTCGCGCGCGCCTCGCCCGCGAGCGCGTCGACGTCGTATGCCGCCGCGCCCGCGACGCTGCGGCGGGTGTGCGGGAGCTCGGCCAGCTCCCGGGCCAGCTCCGAGCGCTCGAGCAGGCTCGCGGACTGGACCCACGCCACTCCGCCGTACCAGCCCGCGACCGACGGCGGCTCGAACAGCTCCTGGCCCATGCGCGCCAGGCGCGGAGCGAGGCCGACGAGGTGCGGGTTCTGTACGCCGAGCACCCGCAGCGCGCCGGCGGCCATCTCGACCGGGCCCTTCACGAGCCGGAACCGCGCTGCGTAGAAGGCGCGCGAAGCGAAGAGCGCACGCAGCGTCTCGCGCACCGACCCGCCGCTCGAGCGAAGCCTCGCCGCCAGCGCCGAAGCCAGCCGCGGCGGAAGCTCTCCCGCGCAGAAGAACGCCGCGAGCTTCCCGGCCAGGAACTCGGCGCACTCCGGCCGCAGCAGGATGCGCTCGATCACCTCGCGGCCCTCGTCGACGCCGCGCTCGCCGCGCCGGCCGGCGAGCCGCGCGCCGAAGACGCGCTTGTCGCCCTGGTCGTGCATGCGCGGGTCGAAGTCGAAGCTGCGCGCGCCCGGCTCGGGCGTGGTCCAGCCGGTGAACGCGCGCGCCACCTCGCGCACGTCCTCCTGGGTGTAGCGGTCGACGCCGAGGGTGAAGAGCTCCATCAGCTCGCGCGCCCAGTTCTCGTTGGGGTGCTCCTTGCGGCTGACGCGGTTGTCGAGGAAGGCGAGCATCGCCGGGTCGGCGGCGACCGCGAGCAGGAGCTCGCGGAAGGAGCCCGCGCCCAGGCGCCGGAACAGCTCGTTCTGGTCGAGCATCAAGGCCTCGTTGCCGACCTTGCTCGCGGCGCAGGCGAAGTGGCCGTGCCAGAAAAGCGCCAGCTTCTCGCGCAGCGGGTGGCGCGTTCGCGCCATGCGGTAGAGCCACCACGCGCGCAGCGCCTCGAGGCCGTTCTCCGGGCGCATGGCCCGTCTGGTCTCGCCCACCGCCAGGGCGCTGCCGTGGGAGGCGATCTCCGCCTCGAGCTCCGGCTCCTCGGGCGGGAAGTCGACCAGGGAATCGACCGCCGCGCCGGGGCCGAGGCTCGCCAGCTCGGCGACCTCCTCGGGAGGCCCGCCGAACCCCGCGCGCCGCAGGAGATGCGCCGCCTCCGCGGGCCCCCAGGCCTCCGGCCGGAGAGGCTCCAGCGGATCCTCGGAGCGATCGTGCTCTCGGGCTTGGTCCCGGGCTATGGCGGTTCCCACGGCTCCACCTTATCCGCAGGCGCCGGAGCGCAACCGCGGGCTCCGTTCGTTCGCTCCATCCTGATCTCCGGCCCCGCTTGCCCGGGGCCGGCGCCGTCCTCCTGTGGGTGAGCGCCAGCCCCTGCGGCGCTCGCGAGGCGAGCAGGCTCGCCGGCCATCAGCCGCCCAGCGACACGGGCGGCACGACGTCCCTCAGCCACTCCCGCTTCCACCAGCCCCCGCTCGCCGCCCGCTCGGCCGGCGTCGTGAACTCGTAGAGGTACAGCCGCGCGCGCACCCGCCGCGGCGGGCTGTCCGGGAACGGCGAGCTTTCCAGCAGGTCGAGCACGGCCGGCTCGCCCTCGAGCAGGCGCCCCAGGAGCGTGCGGAACCACCTCTCCTGCCGCGCTCCGCCCAGCGCGGCGAACCACATCTGCCAGTCCAGGCGCGGCATGTGCGGGGCGACCCACGGCGGCGGCCGATCGAGCGGGCCGCTCTTCCAGCGAAAGCGGTACGCCACCCAGGTCCCGTCGCCGCGCTCCCCCTCGATCTCGATCTCGGGCCGCTCCGTGGTCATCACGGCGAAGAGCCCGTACGGGTTGACCGAGCGCAGCGGCGCCGCCCGCACGACCACCGACCGCGCCAGCCCATCGAGCGGCGGCCGACCGGCCGCGCGCCGCCGGAGGTCCGCCGTCAGCCCCCCGCTCACCGCCGCCACCAAGAGGGCCAGCGGCGCGGCGAGCAGGAGCTTGCTCGGCGCCTCGCGCGGGCGCGGCGCCGAAGAGCGCAGCCGCCCGCGAAGCCGCGCAGGCAGGAGGCGCAAGAGGAACGCGTCGTCCAGGAGCGTCGCGAAGAGCGCCACGCTGAGCAGGTTGAACATCCCGTAGTTCCCCGTGGCCGCGATCAGGACCTGGAAGAGCACGAAGAGCCCGCACGCGAGGTGGCGAAGCCGGCGCGGGAGGAAGACCAGGAAGGCGGCGCCGATCTCGATCGCGAACATCACCAGGACGGACGCCTGCTGGAACCACGGCGGCAGGTGGTGGGCGTACCAAGCGATCGGCGTCGGCAGCGGCTGGGTCTGGTAGTGGTAGGCGAGCGCGTCGAGACCGCGCCAGGTCGCGTCGCCGCTCGCCAGCTTGACGACGCCCGAGGCAAACATCAGGCGGAAGGCGAGCCACCACAGGAGCCAGCGGCCGATGCGGGTCGGCTCGCGGCGCGGTGGCGCCCGCCGCAGCCGCCAGGGCGCGTAGAGGACCGCGAGCAGCCCCACCTCGAGCAGCAGGGAGTCCCACTGGAAGGAGAGGAAGTCGCCGCCGACGGAAACGATCGAGAGGTAGAGGACGTAGAGGGCGAGCGCGCACCAAGCCGGCGCGAGGTCGACCAGGAGGAGCCCGGCGATCAGCGCGCCGGTGGCGCACGTGGCGCGCAGGGCGAGGTCGCTCGAGCCGAGCCAGGCGAGACTCGGCACGTAGGCGAAGCGCTCGGGGCCCATGCGCTCGCGCAGGAGCTCGAGCAGCTCCGAGGCCGGCTCGAGGCCGCGCTCGCCGATCAGGCCGAGGATCTGCGGCCAGAGCGAGAGGAAGGCCGCCAGGTAGACCAGGGCGAGGAGCCGCAGGAAGAGCCAGCGCGACAGCGCGAAGGAGTGCGGGCCGATCTCGCGGCCCCACAGCGCGCGCTCGAGACGGTCCGCGGCGCCGCGGTGGCGCGCGATCGCCGCGTAGGCGATCCGGCTCGCCCACGCGAAGCCCGGCACGTGCCGCCAGGCCCAGAGCTGCGCCGGCCGGCCGGCGTAGCGCGCGAAGAGCACGTAGATGGCCTCCGCGCCGCGGTGGATCGTGCCGTCGGGCAGGACCAGGTGGATGGCGCGCTCGAGCTCGGCGCGCGGGATCCGCGGCGCAGCCTCGCCCGGCTCCTGACCCACCTCCTGAAGGGCCCGGTACTCGACTCTGTCCTGGGTCTCGCGCCTCCAGCGCTCGACGTGGCGCCTTCAGAACAGTCAGGCGCCGTCGAAGATCAAGAGCGGCTTGGGCCGTTCGTCCATCCGTGCGCGGCGCCGCTACTCGCGTTTCAGCTCCACGCTCAGCGCGGCGCCGCCGTCGATCTGGAAGTACTCGAGCACGAACTCGTGCACTCCGCCCGCGATCTCCAGGCGCGCCTCGTCGCGCGTCGAGGCGTGCCAGCTCCAGTTCTCGAGCACGGTCTTCCCGTCGAGCAGCACGCGCACGCCGTCGTCGGAGACGACGCCGAGGCGGTAGCGGCCCGGCTCGAGCTCGACCCGCGCGCGCGCGATCAACCCGAAGCGATCGTTCCCCACCGCCGAGCGCACCTCCGCCAAGCCGGCCCACGGACCGTTCCAGCCCTCGACCTCGGCGCGCGCCAGCGGCTTCTCGGCGAGCGCGCGCCAGCGCTCGAGCTGGCCCTCGGCGCGCGGGTCGGGCCCGTCGCGCCAGCTGAACCAGGCGGCGCTCCAGCGCGCCCCCGCGAGCGCTCCTCCGGCCTTGCGCGGAGGCGGGCGCGGCTCGCCGGCCTCGAAGTCCCACGGCCCCCACTCGCCGATCACGATCGACTCGAGGCCGCCTCCACGCCGCGGCCCGAGCTCCCGCCGGCCGCGGACCTCCGGCTCGGGCGGATGGAGGCTCGCCTCGAGCGCCGGCGGCAGCTCGGCGGGCGGCTCGCGCAGGCTCGAGCGCTCGATCGTCCCGCTGGGCATCCAGCCGCCGACGCCGGCGAGCAGCCGCTTCGCCGCCGCCGGATCCGTCGCATCCGCGCCGGCCAGCGCCAGCTCCGCCAAGACCAGCTCGCCGGCCTCCGGCGTGAACACGTTGTCCTGGAAGATCAGCCCCTCGCTGCGGCGCACGACGAGGTCGGCGCCGTTCTCCGCGAAGGAGTTGGCGACGATCCAGTGGTCGCGCGAGGCGGTGTCGAAGTGGCGGCCGAAGGGGCCCTGCACGAACTGCGGATCCTCGTCCCACCACAGCTCGAGGCCGACCTCGTTGTCGTGGAGCACGTTGCGCGCGATCAGGCACTCCTGGCCGTGCTCGATCGAGATGGCGGGGCCGAGCGTCCCCTCGAAGGTGTTGCCGGCGACCACCATGTCGCGCGAGTAGCCGCCCCAGAGCCCGTGCTGGTGGCAGCCGACGGCGACGTTCTCGAGCACGCGGTTGTCGCGCGAGAAGGTCGCCTCGATCCCGTTAGCGACCGCGTAGGAGAAGTCGTTGCGGAAGAAGAGGTTGCGGTCCGAGCCGCCCGCGCCCGGCTCGGGAGGGCCGCCGCCGGAGGGCTCCGTGGCGCGCCCCTCGACGATGTCGTGGCCTCCGTAGAGGAAGATCCCGTCGCCGCCGTGCGTCGCGCTGTTGTAGGCGATCACGTTGTCCGAGCTGCGCTCGAACATCAGGATCCCGGCCGAGTCCTGCCCGCGCCAGTAGACCCCGTGGCTGTAGCCGCGCACGCAGAAGTCGAAGCGGTTCTTGGTGACGAGGTTGTGCGAGGCGCGGTAGAGCGCGAGGCCCCAGCCGGAGAGGAACGAGAAGTCGTTGTCGAAGACCCGCGTGCCCTTGCTGGCGCTCAGGAGGAGGCCGTTCTGCCCGCGCCGCGCGCGGCAGCCGGAGACCGTGCTCGCCGTGCAGCGGGTGAGGCTGATCGCGGCCCCGTAGCGCTCGAGCCATTCGCCGCGGTCGTTCTCGTGGGGCCACAGCCAGTCCGACTCGGCCTCGAAGGCGTCGTTGGAGCCCAGGCGCTGGGCGAAGTAGCCCTCGAAGCTCGCGCCCTCGATCGCGAGCTCCGAGCAGTCCTCGGCGACGATGCCGCCCTTGTAGCCCGCGAAGGTGCCGCCGCGCACGCGCACGCGGTGGCAGCGCCGCAGGACCAGGCACCAGCCCTCGCTGGCGTCGAGCGGCGTCCCCTCGGGCGTGCCGCGCAGGACGACGCCGCGCAGGTCGATCGTCGCGTCGCTCAGGTCCTCGGCCAGGAGCACGGGAGCGCGAGCGCCGGGCGCGCCTGGCGCGGGCCGCAGGAACGAGCCGCGCGGGAAGCGGATCGAGCCCTCGATCTGCAGCGTCCGGCCCGTCGGAGGTCCCCCGCGCGGCTCGCGCTCCTGCGCGTGCACGGGCGGCGCCGCGAGCGCGAGCCCGGCCAGCGCAGCGGCGGTCGAGAGCCTCAGCATGGTTCCTCCATCGCGATCGATCGCGGCGCGCCGCGCATGCTATCCTCGCACCCCCGCGCCGCCCCCGTTCAAACTCGATCCGGCGACCCTCCGAGAAGGGTCCGGGCCCGTTGCGCGGCTCGAGCCTTGCGCCGCGCGCCCCGAGCGCTCACAAGGGGCTCACGGGGATCCCACACCTCCCACCGTCGTGACCTCCGCCCCCACCACACTCCCGCGCAGCTCCGGCATCGTGCTGGC
>DATKBQ010000688.1:0-2646 GCA_035546375.1 Planctomycetota bacterium
GCCCGACGGCGCCTGGGTCGCCTTCACGCTGCGCACCACCGACCTGGAGGCCAACAAGGGCCGCACGGACGTGTGGATCGCGGCCGTGGACGGCTCGAGCGTGCGGCGCATGACCACCGACCCCGCGAACGACTGGAACGCGCGCTGGGCCGCCGACGGCAGCTCGCTCTTCTTCCTCTCGACGCGCAGCGGCTCGGCGCAGGTGTGGGAGCTCTTGCTCGATGGCGGCGAGGCGCGCCAGCGCACGCGCCTGCCGCTCGACGTCGAGAACTTGGCGGTCTTCCCGACCGGCGAGCGGCTCGTGCTCACCATGGACGTCTACCCCGACGCGGCGACGCTCGAGGAGACCGCGAAGCGCGACGAGGAGCGCGCGAAGGGCGGCGTGCAGGCGCGCGTGTACGACTCGCTGCCCGTGCGCCACTGGGACGCCTGGGAGGACGGCAAGCGCAGCCACGTCTTCGTCTGGAGCCTGGCCACCCCCGACGCGCCGCCGGTCGACTTGATGAAGGGCATCGACGCCGACTCGCCCACCAAGCCCTTCGGCGGCGGCGAGGAGATCGCGATCGCGCCCGACGGCTCCGAAGTCGTCTTCGCCTACAAGGCCCCCGGCCGCGAGGCCATGTGGAGCACGAACGTCGACTTGTGGTCCGCGCCCGCCGACGGATCGCGCCCGCCGCGCAACCTGACCGCCGACAACCCGGCGCTGGACAACCTCCCGGCCTTCTCGCCCGACGGGCGGTGGCTCGCCCACGTGGCGATGGCGCGACCGGGCTACGAGTCGGACCGCCAGCGCATCGTGCTGATCGAGCGAGCGAGCGGCGCGCGGCGCGTCCTGACCGAGGGCTGGGACCGCTCGGCGGGCGAGGTGGTCTTCTCGAGCGACGGCCGAACGATCTGGACCAGCGCCGACCACCTCGGGCACCACGCGCTCTTCGGCGTCTCCGTCGAGGACGGCCAAGTGGGCACGATCGCGGCCGAGGGCTACAACACGAGCCCCTGCCCGGCGGGCAAGTGGCTGGTGTGGCTGCGCGACGACCTGCGCTCGCCGGCGGAGCTGGTGGCGACGATGCACGGCGGTGTCCCGGCGACGCCGGTGACGCGCATCAACGCCGCACGCGTCGCCGCGGCGCGCATGGGCGAGCCCGAGCCGTTCACGTTCACCGGCGCGCACGGAGACGTGGTCCACGGCTGGCTCGTGCGGCCCGCCGGATTCGACCAGACGAAGCGCTATCCGCTCGCCTTCCTGATCCACGGCGGGCCCCAGGGCAGCTTCGGCAACCACTTCCACTACCGCTGGAACCCCCAGGTGTACGCCGGTGCGGGCTACGCGGCGGTGATGATCGACTTCCACGGCTCGACCGGCTACGGCCAGGCCTTCACCGACTCGATCAACCGCGATTGGGGCGGCGCGCCGTACGAGGATCTGATGAAGGGTCTCGACTACGTACTCGAGCGCCATCCCTTCCTCGACGGCTCGCGCGTCGCCGCGCTGGGCGCCTCCTACGGCGGCTACATGATCAACTGGATCGCGGGCCACACCGAGCGCTTCCGTTGTCTCGTGAACCACGACGGCGTCTTCGACGACCGCTCGATGTACTACGAGACCGAGGAGCTGTGGTTCCCCGAGTGGGAGCACGGCGGCACGCCATGGCAGCACCCGGACCGCTACGCGACTTTCGACCCGCAGGCCCACGTGGAGGCGTGGAAGACGCCGATGCTCGTGATCCACGGCGCGCGGGACTACCGCGTGCCCGAGAGCCAGGGGCTGGCGGCGTTCACGGCGCTCCAGCGGCGCGGCGTGCCGTCCAGGCTGCTGCACTTCCCCGACGAGAACCACTGGGTGCTCAAGCCGAAGAACAGCGTGCTCTGGCATGAAACCGTGCTCGGCTGGCTGGAGCAGTGGACCCGGGCGGAGCCCGCAGCGAACGAGCCGCGCGCCGGCGGGCGCTGAGGCGCGAGCCCCGGCCTGGCCGGCCGCTGATAGAGTGACGGCGGCGGGCGCGCGGCGCCCCGACGAGACGGTCCCATCCACCGAGGATCTCCATGCGCGCCTTCGTGCCCTTCTTCCTGACCTTCCTCGCGTCAGCCGCTGCGTCGCAACCGCAGCAGGGCTCTACGCCGCCCGGGCTGTCCGCGGAGCTCGTCCGCTGGCGCGCCGAGCACGGCGCGAGCTGGCGGATCGAGGTCGACGACCAGACGGGGTACGTCCGCTTCCTCTACGGCGGGTCGGCGCGAGCCCGAGTGGCGCCGCGGAGCGACGCCGAGTGGACCGCCCTCGCGCTGGCATGGCTCGACGAGACGCGCGGCCTGCACGGGGTCGAGCCGGCGACGCTCGGCTCGGGGCGCGCGCTGTTCCTGCCGCTCGGCTCGGCCGGGAGCACCGACAAGGTCACCGTGGGCTTTCGGCAGGCCTTCGGCGGCGTCGAGGTCGCCGGCGGAGAGGTGAACGTGCTCTTCGATGCAAGCGGGGCACGCGGGGCGCTGCTCTCGATCGACTCGACGGCGCTGCCGGCAGTCGCGGCGCTCGACGTGCGGCCAGCGCTGAGCGCCGCCGCGGCCTACGAGCGCGCGGCGAAGCTCTTCGCCACGGACACCGCACTGGCGCCGGAGCGGATCACCGAGCCCGCGCTCGTCGTCGAGCAGGTG